>NZ_JBTTIO010000026.1:0-36628 GCF_058323355.1 Thiogranum sp. | reverse complement strand
AATCGCAAGTGTTCATTTCCTCGTCAACGGAGCAGCTCTCCTGGGTTGTGACTTCGCAGACGAATGAGAATCCATTTTCATAAAATGAATATGAATTTGTAACAGGTACATTTGAAGTATCCGGACAGGCCGGCTCAGTTTTGTCTTTGCCTGGCGGTTCTTTGGGTGGGGTTCCAGGTGGAGTTTCTGGAGGTTCAGGCTCGGAGGGAGGTGTGTTTATGCAATAATCAAAGTAAGCTTGGCTTATAAAAGCCCCTTTTGTCTGGTAGTTATCTCCCAACGCACTACAGACGCTATTTATGGTAGCGCCGGCATATAGTCCACCTTTATCGTCTGGAGCAGCGAAGCCGAATTGAATAGTTCCAAGGCCTAATGAAGTGACAGTACAAAGTGTTTCTGCCTGGCTTGCAAGCGCATCAAAACCGGATTCGATGGTGTTGGCCCGGATATCGCATCTGTCTTCATTACTTTCCGGTGCACCGGGTGTGAGTTGCCGTGAGCGTGGCGCTCCTGATGACTCGCCCCTGGAGCGTGTCAGGTATTGCGAACCGTTTTCAGAACCCAATACAGTGCCGGCGCCATCGGATAATTCCAGTCGCCAGTTCATCTTTGGAATTCCAGCCAGATTCCTGATGGTAGTCGATTGCTCGATATTTTCCACTACCGACCATCTTTTCTTTCCTGCCAGCGCCGGGATCTGTAAAACAGATCGACTGTACTGTGATACTGCATTTCTTCTTTGCTCCGTAGTTACATCTCGTTTTATCCGGAACAGTACAGTGTATTTATCATAACAGCGTGCTTCAACATTGATTTTCCGAATACCTGTTCCCTTTTTCCCGGCGCGGGTACGAGTGCTGGTGCTAGGGGATTGCGCTGCAAGGATTTTCGCAGAGCATTGCCGGTCAGTAATGCGATAATCAAAACGCTTGCCATTATTTTTCTCTACAGACAGATCTATACAACCTCTTATTCCGGAGTTATTTCTATCTCTGCATTGCTTTACACCCAGAAACTTGTCACCTTCGCGTTTGGCGATCCGGTTTGCCCGTTTGTCATTGATTCGTGCCCCATCGAAGTAATCCGCACTGGGTATCAATTGGTCGGTAATATTTCTTTCATTACGTTTCTGGGCTTCTGCGTGTGCTGATGAAAATATCGTAATAATCATGGCACTAACGACCATTGCTTTCTTTTTCACGAATTCCTTCCTTTGGATCACATTATCGTTATTGATGGGGTCTGTTACTCGTGGCTTCCCCGTAAGTTATGCTTTTCTTCTGCTCGCCACACCGATCATGCCAACCAGGCCACTGCCGAACAGCCAGGCGGTGGCGGGTACCGGTACTGCAGAGACGGCACGGACGACCAACTGCTCCGAAGTTGAACCAGAGCCAGGTTCTCCTGCCCATTCCGTGAATACCTGCGGGTAGGAACCATTACCTTTTCCCTGACGCCAGTTACAGCCAGAGAAGACTGTGCTGAAATAGGGTGTAGCACATGCTGCATCGCCTGTAAGGCCTACATCTGAGGGCGTAGTAAAATCAAAGAAAGCCCCCGAGATCGGGTCAACGTTGTTGCCGACATCAGTATTACTCGGTGGTGGTGCCAGGTATGGAACATTGGCACCGGCAAAGACAAAATCGATTGCATCGGGCGCATAGAGCTGAAGTTCCTCTAATGTGGCCAGACGCCATCCAAACTGGCTCTGGTAGCTTAAATCCAGAGTAGAACTTGGCGTTTGCCCGGAGCCTTGCAAGGGTGCGGCCCATGCCCAGTCAAAACCGTTCAGGGTGATGTATGCATTATCGGGTAAGGGCGCATTCACGAGTGCCGCATGGGCCGGTGAAATTGCCAGGCCCGAGGCCAACGCCAGTCCCAGGATATGTCGTTTTTTCATTGTCACTCTCCACCTATGCCAACAGGATTATTTATTCTTTCGTCTGGCCACACCAATCAGACCAGCCAGGCCGCTGCCGAACAGCCAGGCGGCGGCAGGAACGGGTACCGGGCTATATTCCAGATTAAGATTTGCCGCACTCAAGTTTGTATTTTCAAGTGACGCAAAACGAATGCTTGCAAAGCTGTCCGTTTCGATTCGCAGGGTTAGCAAACCACCACCTGTCAAGGCATCACCCAGTGGCGTCACATCAGTGAAGATAAATGACCGGACATCACCGGCTGAACCACCTTGTGGCGTGCTTGAATTGACGACCTGTGTACCGGGTGCAGCATAATCGGAAATATCAACAACACCATCACCGTTATAGGCAAAGATATCGATTTGTGCCGGGTTACTTCCTGTATTTGAAACAAACCGTGTCAATGTTAAATCGAGACGGGCGCCGGTGATGATATTGCCTGCGAGTGAAGATAAATCGAATTCCAGAATACCATTACGGATGTTGCTACCAGATTGAGAAAAATCGATCGTGGTGCCGGTGGTATCTACAACATCACCACCAAAAGTCTTTGCATCACCATCCGCGGTTGGATTTAAATCAATCAGTGCAGCCTGTGCATTCATGCCTGTACTTGATAGCACGCCGAGGAAGGCCAGCTTTATAATATTCATTCTCATTAGTTTACCCTTATATATTTTATGGTTTCTGTTTTGACCTGAAATATGTTTGACAATGCAGGCGCTGACCGCGCCCAGACGATGTAATTTCATAGTGTTCTCTCCCTTATGTGCCGAGAATTCTGGTTATTCCAGTCCGCTGGTGACCGCCATGGCTGAATCTGGCTAACGCGGGTGCATTCTATGAAACAGGAGGTTACTCAGAGGTAACAGGGGGCGTGTTCAGGCGTCGAGCAGATCGGTTGTCGCCCGGGAGGGGGTGGTGCCGGAGGTGGCGGCGAGGATTTCAACGCATTTTTCGTAGCTTGCCCGGGCTTCGGCGTGCCGGCCCTGCGCCTGGTAGCAGCGGATCAGTCCCTGGTAGGCGATTTCGGCAACCGGGTCCACTTCCAGCAGGCGTTGATGGCAGTGGATTGCGGTCTGGCTGTCTTCACGTTCAATGGCCTGGGTCAGGCTGGAGGTATGCCGAACGAAGCGGCTGCGCAGGTTCTCCCGTTGCGATATCGCCCAGCTGGCGGCTTCGTTGGCGAGAAAATGTCCCCGGTAGTGCTGCATCAGCCGGTTGGCCAGGCTGGCGGCCTGCACGGTGTCGAGATCCCCGATGCGCTGTTCCGCGCGTTCGAACAGGCGGCTCATGGCCCAGGTGTCGACCCAGACGTATTGCTCGTTGAGGCTCAGCCGGTGATTTCTCAGTAGCAGCACATCGAGGTCGCCCAGTGATTTGCGCAAGCGGTGCAGGGTGGTCTTGAAACTGGATCTGGCCTGGTCGCCATCGGCATCCGGCCACAGGGCATCGATGATTCTGTCGATATGCACATCGCGGCCGCCAAACGCCAGCAGAACCTTCAGCAGGTCAAACGGCCGGCTTTCTGCATCCACCGCCTGGTTGTCGACCAGAAGACCAAATCGGCCAAGGGTGTACAGTCTGACAGGCCAGGGCCAATGCTCGCCCATGTACAGGGAATCCTGCGGCGTGTAATGGTAGATACCGATCAGTGCCCGGGCGTAGTCCGGTTCGATATCATGTTCCAGCGCGATGCCGCACAGGGTGCTGACCAGCGTGGGTGGCCAGATGGCCGAGGCTTTCATGTCTTTTTCACGCCCAAGGCGAAAGCATGTTCGCAGATGTTCCAGCATAAGCGGTTTGTCATCCCGCGTGAATGCCAGGTAGCTGCGGATCATGTGGTAGACCCAGTTCCCCGCGCAGGTGCCGATTTCCTCAACAACACTGCGCACCTGCTCAAGGTGTTTTTCCGCAAGCCCGAACTGGCCGGTTTCGATATAGGCATAGGTCAGCATGCCGTGGCTCACCCAGATGGGAAGCGGGGCGCTGGCCTGGTCAACCAGTTCCACGGCGATGTTTCCATGCTGGATCGCGCGTTCGTAGTTGCCGCACAGGGTCTCGTAATAGCCGAGGTGCAACTGGTAGTGCCCGCGGTCCAGCAGACTCTCGCTGTTAACACTCTCGCCATACATGTCGAGCAGCATTTTCATTCTCGGCAGGTCGTGTTTGCAGGCTGAGTGGTAGAGGGCATGGGCCAGCATCAGGCCGGAGAATATCTTGACGCCTTCATGCTTTATTTTCTGTCGGGAGTTATCGATAAATTCGTAACTCAATTCAAACCTGGCGGTCATCCAGTCGTTGGCATAGCTGGTCATCAGCAACAGGGCTTTCAGCAGCAGGTTGTCATCGACCGAGGCGCTGAGTTTCTCGATTCGTTTGCTGATACTGCGCACCTTGGAGGTCTCGCCGATCTGGGCGTAGTAAATGCTGAGCTGCACGCTCGACATGACAATCAGGAACTTGTTGGGCACAAAGCGGTAGATGGTTTCCATTTTAGCCATCCACCCGGGTAACGAGGCATGGTTCGGCTGGATCCAGAAGAGCAATTGTCCGGCGGAGAAGATCAGGTGCCCGCGCGCTTCCATGCCAGGCGCTTTGGGGTGGGTTTTTTGCAACCATTCCAGTTCCTTTATCCAGTGGTCTGCGCCGGAAAAGGAATCGTGCGCAAAGGTATAGGAATCGGCGATACCGCACCAGCTCATGTACAGGCCCAGTACGTCGCCTTCTTCCCGAAAACGCTTATAGGCTTTCTCAAAGACATCGCGTGCCGCATTGTTTTCGTACTGCAGGCGTGACATTCCCTGCCAGTAAATCAGCCAGGGCCTTTGTTCTATGGTCTCGGAAGGCAAAATATCGATCCAGCGTGCGACTTGCTGGTTGCGCCCCTGTTCAATCTGTTTTTTGGCGTGTTTCAGAATCAGGTCGCCCAATGCCGACCAGTTTTCGCCGCGTATCAGCAGCTCGGCTGCCGCATCGATGCCACCCGCGTCAGCAAGCAGCAATCCTGCACGACTGTGCAGCTGTTTGTATTCTTCCTCGTCAAACTGTTCACGCGCCTGGTTGAGCAGGAACTCGCGAAACAGCGGGTGATATTCATAACCCGGGTTCAGCATGCCATGACGGACGGTGAAATATTGTTTGCGTACCAGGTCTGACAAAATCTTCCGCGTTGCGCTGTATCCGGTCAGGCGCTTGCAGATTGACACGGTCATCTTCGGGAACAGCGCGGTTTTGAGCAGGAATTGCCGGGTATCAGGATCGATTTTATTCAGGATTTCCGTGGAAAAGTAGTCGAACAGGTACTCCTGGTTGCCGTCTTCAGGGTCGAACCCGATCTCACCGGGTTCTGTGCCCTGTTCAAGCAGCAGAATAAGTCCCGTTACCCAGCCCTGGATACGCGCATTCAGGTGCTGAATGGATTGAGGCGTGGCGGGGCGGTCAGGGTAAAGCTGTCGGGAAATGGACAGTGTTTCATCCAGCGTGAAACGTAAATCATCCCAGCCGATCAGGGCCAGTTTCCGGTTGGCGACCAGCCGGGTGAAGGGCCGGGGCGGGTCTGTGCGACTGATGACGATGACGTTGATGCCTTCAGGGATTTCGTCGAAAGCACAGGCCAGCATTTTGTAAAGCTCGGCTTCCTGTCCCGCATCCTGGAAGTTGTCCAGTACCAGTAACGATGGTGTACCGAGACGCCGGAACACTTCACCAAAATAGTTGCGGGTAAATTCCTGCACGCCGAGTTGATATTCCGGGGTCAGGGCGGGCAGCTTTTTCCGGCTACGGGTGACGCTTCTGGTAGCCTGTCCCAGGTAATGAAAAAAGGTCGCCATGTCCGCGTCACCCTGGTCGACCTGGTACCACAGCCCTCTGTGGTTCCTGGATTCGATATAAGAGGCTGTCAGGGTGGTTTTCCCGGCGCCAGCCGGGGCACTGATCCAGATAAGTGGTCGGCTCCGCGCCTTGTCCAGGCAGGTAAACAGACGCTCCCGAAGAAGCGCCTTGCTGGCGTCTGGTCGGGTGAGCTTGGCAAGGGTTATAGCCATGATTTGTTTGTGAGCGTTTGCGCCCTTGTTTTTATTCAGTAGCGATGTTCGCAGCTATAGGGGGAAGGCGCAATACTGGCGGTTGAATGAACCTTTACCCGACGGGGTTACTGAAAGTTACTGTGTGGCCCAAGGAGCCTCTGATTCATTCAGAATTTCCGTCATTGCGGGCGAAGCGCGGCAATCTTCTCGTGACTCATCAGACGTTTAGAAATTGCTTCGTAGCTACGCTTATCGCAATAACGAATTAATCAGATGGTTCCACTGCTGCCCCGTTAACCGAAACAAAGAACACAATGGAGCAAGAAGGCGAGTGAAGCAGAAGGGACTGCGTTGAGAGACAACATAGAATCAGGTCGCCGCTTTACTCAACCTACAAAATACAAGGTTTGGCAATAACCCCTGTTACTTTCTATTAATGACGCATTGCCTCATGGTTGGATTTTGCCTGGTCTGTATTGACTCAAATACCAGTCAGATCAATATATTACAGTCAATGTGGGCAGTATTTTCAATCCATAATCCTTCATCTATGCAATGCGTAAGAAAAATCGATTAGTCATGAACCCCGCCTGTTTCTAGACTCCAGCGCAACACAGAAAGGTTTAATTATTCGCTCAATCTAAATCGATGCAGGAGTTAACCATGGCCCAAAAACAATATGATGCTGGCGTAAAAGAATACCGCGATATGTACTGGACCCCGGACTATGTGCCGCTGGATACAGATTTACTTGCCTGTTTTAAATGTACCGGCCAACCCGGTGTACCGCGTGAAGAAGTTGCTGCGGCTGTTGCTGCTGAGTCTTCCACAGGTACCTGGAGTACTGTGTGGTCAGAATTGTTGACCGACCTTGAGTACTATAAAGGTCGTGCCTATCGCATTGAAGATGTTCCAGGCGACTCCGAGTCATTTTATGCCTTCATTGCATATCCCATAGATCTTTTTGAAGAAGGTTCCGTGGTTAACGTACTGACGTCTTTGGTCGGTAATGTGTTCGGCTTTAAAGCATTGCGCCATCTGCGTCTGGAAGACATTCGTTTTCCGATTGCCTACATCAAGACTTGCGGTGGCCCGCCGGCGGGTATTCAGGTTGAGCGTGACCGGTTGAATAAATACGGTCGTCCTATGCTGGGTGCGACCATTAAGCCAAAGCTGGGGCTTTCTGCAAAGAACTATGGTCGTGCGGTATACGAATGTTTACGCGGTGGTCTTGATCTGACCAAAGATGACGAGAACGTCAATTCACAGCCATTTATGCGCTGGCGTGATCGTTTTGAATTCGTCGCCGAAGCTATCGATAAGGCGCAGCGGGAAACGGGTGAGCGCAAGGGCCACTATCTGAATGTGACAGCGGCGACACCGGAAGATATGTATGAGCGAGCCGAGTTTGCTAAAGAGGTCGGTTGTCCGATCATTATGCATGACTTCCTGACGGGTGGTTTCACTGCCAATACCGGGCTGGCGAACTGGTGTCGCAAGAATGGCATGCTGCTGCACATTCATCGTGCGATGCATGCGGTAATCGACCGTCACCCCAAGCACGGTATTCACTTCCGCGTGCTGGCCAAGTGTCTGCGTTTGTCAGGTGGTGACCATCTGCATACCGGTACAGTTGTTGGCAAGCTCGAGGGTGATCGTAACTCTACGCTCGGCTTCGTTGATCAGTTGCGTGAATCCTTCGTGCCTGAAGATCGTTCGCGTGGAGTGTTCTTCGATCAGGACTGGGGTTCTTTGCCAGGCGTATTTGCGGTTGCTTCCGGTGGTATTCATGTCTGGCACATGCCTGCGCTGGTGACTATATTTGGCGATGACTCTGTGCTGCAGTTCGGTGGTGGTACGCAGGGGCATCCATGGGGTAATGCGGCAGGCGCTGCTGCCAACCGTGTTGCGCTTGAGGCATCTGTCAAGGCGCGTAACGAAGGCCGTGAAATCGAAAAAGAAACACGCGATATTCTTACCGAAGCTGCCAGGAACAGCCCTGAACTGGCAATTGCTATGGAAACCTGGAAAGAAATCAAGTTTGAGTTCGATACCGTGGATAAGCTGGACGTCGGCTAATAAACGATATTCGCACCAGGTTTTTTTAGAACAGAATAATTTGAGGACAATGCTATGACCATGAACAAGTCGCAAACAGGTGATTATCAGACCGAAAACACATTGGAAACCTTTGGTTTCCTGCCGAAGTTTAGCCAGGAAGAAGTCTATGCCCAGATCAATTACATGGTGTCTATGGGTTTAACGCCAGCGATTGAACATGAGCACCCGGATAATGCTTTCGATCATTACTGGACAATGTGGAAATTACCCATGTTTGGTGAAACCGACCCGGTTCGGATTATGGAAGAGGTAGACGCGTGTCATCGCAGTTATCCCGACCATCACGTTCGTTTGATCGGTTACGACAACTACACACAAAGTCAAGGTGTTTGCTTCGTCGTTCACGAAGGACGTTGAAGTCGAATTTGTCTGCGAACAACGACAACAGGCAGGGTTAATAATGTCACAAGTTGCAAAATCACTCAGCAGTCGAGAGATTGCGTTGGCACGGCGCAAGGCGTTGTCCAGCAGTGGCAAGGCCGCTATACAGAAAGGTGACAACAACGCGTCGGCCGCCAATGCAGCACGTACAGGCGGTGATGCAAGTCGAAGTGCGGCATCTGCGCTTCCTGCACGGCGAACTGCGCCAGCAGTTTTATCGGGTGGTGGCGCACGCGCGGCATCATTGGCACGGCGCAAGGCACTGTCAAAGCGTGGCAAGGTCGCAGACACCAGCCGTGATCGTACGCGTAATGCCGAGCGTAAGCGCGATACCCGTGCAACGAATAACGAGGCCGTTTCAAAGGCGGGTGTTGATTCGACGTCAACTGATATGACGCAAAAAGATGGTTGCAGGTGCGGATGTAAAGGAAAGCGCTCGACCTCGTCGGCCAGCAGTAGTGCCGCCAGTCGTAGTGCGCACACATCAGTCGTGCGTCGTCGTCCGCTGGCCACTGGTAATACGGGTAAAGCGTTGGCATTGGCCCGGCGTAAGGCGTTGTCAACGCGGGGCAAGGCGGCATTGAGCCGTAACGTGAGTGAAGCACAGGCAGTCAGAGCCAGTAATCCCCGGATGAGTAGTCGTGAATTAGCGCAGGTCGTGCGTGAACAGCGTAGTCGTCGTGGTAATGCAGGGCAGAAGAAGTCGGCGCCTTGTGGTCGTCAACGCAAGGCAAAAAGTCAAGTTGAGCCAGTGGCAGGTGCTCAGGATGCGCCATGGAAAGTCGGCGCAAGCGAAACAGTGAGCGGGCAGGTAGTCACCGGTACGATGGTTGGCCGGAAGGCCAACATGACAGGTGATGAGCCAAGTACCTGCCGCGCGATCACTGGCACCGAATATCTGGGCGCAGACATTTTTCGTGAGTTTTGTCAGGCCGATGCTGCCCCTGTTACGTCGGCGCGCAAGGTGACTGTTACATCAACTTCACACGGTAATGCCGTATCCGGCAATCGCCTGGGGCGTGCCGAAAATGTCACTGGCAATGAACCGGGTACCTGCAAGCGTGTGACTGGCGATGAATATGTTAGTGCCGAGCAGGTGCAGGGCTACTGTGGCGAGTTTGCAGCGAAATCACCCCGCAAGGTTTCGATGGCAGAAACCATGAAGGGCAAAGTGGTTACCGGCAACAATGTCGGGCGTTCGGAAGCGGTAACCGGCGATGAATATGGTATGCGTCAGTCACTGACAGGTACCCAGTACACAAAACCTGCAGAGATTGGGCAGGCGCCTCCCAGGGGTGGCATCAGTACGACGTTGCGTGGCGGTAGTATTACGGGTACCCGGCTTGGGCGCCGTGAACAGATGACGGGCGATGAGGCGGGTAGTTGCCGCGATGTCACTGGCGATGATTACGTTGCCAGGGAACAGTACAACCAGTTTTGTGACAGCGCACCGCAGCCACAGGACCGTAAAGTCGGTGAATCAAAGACTCTGGCAGGTCGTGATGTGACAGGCAGTCTGGCGGATCGCTCTGAGCAGGTTACCGGTAATGAGCCGGGCACCTGCAAGGCAGTAACAGGTACACCCTACTCGGGTGGCGAACAGTATTTGCATTACTGCTCGGCCGAGCAACAACAGGAAGCCATCGCGCGCATGCGCCCGATGGCCAGCGCCTGGGGCAAACCGATGACCGGGCAGCAGCCGGGTGTCAATGGTGTCATGACGGGTGCAGACAAAGGTGCATGTGAAACAGTGAGCGGCACGCCGTATGTTGGTGCCGACCAGGTAGCAGAAGCCTGCCCGGCTACCGCTGCGCAACCAGGCAGTCCTGACTTTCCACAGTCGCTGGAACAGGCTCCATGGGGTGATTTCACTGTCGAGACACCGGCGCATGCTGCCCACTATGACATGAATCCGAACAATGTTACCGGTTCGCAGTACGAGACTGGTGTTATTACGGGTCCCTTCGATATGGCTGATGGCAAGGTGACAGGAACAGAACAGGCACGGTTTGATCGGCCACGTGGGGAGCCAGAGGCGATAGCGAAAACGGCGGAAACCGTTCATGGGCGAGTCAAGTCACGTGTTACGGGTGAGGGCATGGACGGTTCTCGCATCACGGGTGACGACTGGGATCGTGGCGATCGTGTCACAGGTACTGAGGGCGCATCAGCCAGGCGCCGGAACCCGACGTTGCGTCAGCCTGCAGCAGCGCCTATGCCAGCTGCATCCATGACGCGTCGGGAAGATGTGCCTGCGCCGGTTAGCGTGGTTACCGGTGGTAGCGGTAATACCGACAAAGGTTCATTGATAACGTATTCAGGTGGCGCACGTGGCTAACCGCATATCCAGGAAAGGTCTGATTAATTCACCATCCCGGCCTGCGCCGGAATGGCGATTCTGAAAACGATTGCAACGGGTTGAGCAGATAAATCTTATGTTACGCACGGTTCGTCAACGAATGTCTGGAAGCAGTCGGAACCTGAACAGTTCTTACCTGCGCCATCCGGGTGCGGTGCCGACTCAACGGCAGCGTTCGCGTGGTGTTCTTGCGCCCGGCGGTCATGTGCTGGTCCGTGGTGACGAGAATGCACGTTTGCAGCGCTATGAAGAAAAGATCAAGCAGTCGTTCGATGACATTGTTCCGACGTTGAAGCAGATTTCAGCAATCCAGCATGATGCGGATTTCGAGTCGCAGGCTCAACGGATTGCACGCAATAATCTTGGCTTTGAATTGCCACAGGATGTTCTTGCGGATGCCTGGGTGGAACAGCTGGATATGCGTCGCCTGTTTGCGTGGTGTGTATTTCAGACATACAAGCGCTTCTGTGATGATTTCTACAGTGCCGCGCCAACTGGTGCGGGAGAAGAATTCGAAGACTTTTTGCAGGACTGCGGTTTTCACAGTATGGATATTTCACCCTGTGCGGACGGCCGCCTGGCTCACGTGGTGCGATATGTGCTCAGACTATCGCCACGTGCAGTGCGCCGCAAGTCTTATGCTGGTGCCATGTTTGATGTTGAAGACAACATTCAAAGATGGGTGGAAGTCGAGCTGCAACGCTACCGTGAAGGCAAGCCGAATAGCGCAGACAAGCAGACGCGTTATCTGAAAGTAGTGGTTTATCACTTCAGTTCCGGTGATCCGCAACATCAAGGGTGTGCAGCACACGGTTCCGATACGGAAAAGGCAGCACAGGCAGGGCTGGACAAGTTGATCGGCTTTCGAGAGGCCATTGAAAACGGCTTTTGCTGTGGCGCATCCATCGATCTTTTGCTGATCGGACTGGATACTGATACGGATACAATCCGCGTTCATGTGCCGGATGCTTCCGGGCAAATGAGGCTTGACAAGTACGTCGATTCAGCCGTGCTGTATGACAAGACAATCAATGCTCGTAGCGATGAAGCATTGGATGTCGTTGCGACTGCGATTCGGGAAAGTGCGCCGGATGTAACCGATGGTATGTGTCGACTGGTGACAAAACTTGTCGAAAACAATATTTCTCAGCTTGATTATGTGCGGGCAAAGTATGGAAAAAGCTATCCGGATATTGGTCATGCGGAGAGATTTATCGGTGCAGGTATCGGTTTCGAGGATATGCAGATACGCAATCTGATGTACTTTTCATATCTTGATACAGTTGAGGAAGGTGCTGCTGATCTGGACGTGGGGATAAAGATATTTACCGGCCTGAATATCGGTCATGGTTTACCAATACCGGTGGTAGTACGTTTTGATTACCACGGTCATGTGCCAGGTGCGCGGCAACGCGCTGAACAACGCTGTAAGCGTGTTGCGCAAGCATTGACGAGGCGTTATGCATCGTTATATGAGAAAGGTTTGCTTCATGTTATGCAGGTAACGCGTGATTGTGACAGAAACGATTCATTGCAGATTCTTTCATGTACGACAGATGTTGATCGTGCGGGAGCGCACTGATGAAAATATGTCAGGTAGAACGCCCACTGGTATCGACAAATCGTATTGCAACGCTTGAACACAAGCACCTTCAGGTTGTGCGTGACGGGAGTGTGCTGGCCGTAGCGGTTGACTCGGTTGGTTGTACGCCAGGCGACTGGGTCATATGTGTCGGCAGTTCTGCAGCACGTGAAGCGGCTGGCAGTAAAGAATATCCCAGTGATCTTACGATCGTTGGCATTATCGACCATTGGCCACCAGAAGGCGGAAATGCGTGATGGAAATACTGCAGGTCGAATCATCGCTGGTGTGTACCCGACGTGTGGATGGTCTTCAGTCGATCAGCCTGCGGGTGTTGCGCTCAGTGAGCGGGAAACGCCAGGTTGCGGTAGATCCTGTTGGTGCCCGTGAAGGTAACTGGGTATTTACCGTTAGTGGCTCGGCTGCGCGTTATGCGTCCGGTGACTTCGATACACTGACCGATCTTACTATTGGCGGCATTATCGATACATGGGAGCCCGAAATCTTTACCGGTAACAGCCAGGCTTAAATATTATTTAAACATGAAACTAATTAAACAATGACTCAACAGGAGACATGAAGATGGCAAGCGAAAACTACGGTATCGCACTGGGTATGATTGAAACGCGCGGGTTAGTCCCCGCTATCGAAGCGGCTGATGCCATGACCAAGTCGGCAGAGGTGCGGCTTATCAGTCGTGAGTTTGTGGGTGGCGGTTATGTCACCGTAATGGTTCGCGGTGAGACCGGTGCGGTCAATGCGGCGGTACGTGCTGGCGCTGACGCCTGCGAGCGTGTTGGCGATGGCCTGGTGGCCGCACATATCATTGCACGCCCACATCGCGAAGTTGAACCGGTGCTGGATAACAGCGGTAACAGTGTGAAGTAAATCCGCGCACACTGTGCTCGGTACAATTGATTCTTTATATACGTTTGGAGATAAAACAATGGCTCATGAAAACTATGGTATTGCTTTGGGCATGATCGAAACACGTGGTCTGGTACCTGCAATTGAAGCGGCGGATGCCATGACAAAGGCTGCGGAAGTGCGTCTTATCGGTCGTGAATTTGTTGGCGGCGGTTATGTTACAGTGCTGGTGCGTGGTGAAACAGGTGCGGTTAACGCAGCAGTTCGCGCTGGCGCCGATGCCTGTGAACGCGTTGGTGATGGACTGGTGGCAGCGCATATCATTGCACGTCCTCACCGCGAGGTTGAGCCGGTACTGCCTACAGGTGGAGAAGCGTCCAGGGCGGCAGCCTAAGCTGACTGTTGTTTCAGGCGAGCAGTAAAATGTTAACGTCAAGCGCTGATCAGACTGTTCTGGGCTATCTTGGCAGGGCTTTGAGTCTCGAGCTCTCTGCTGTGCAGCAATACAGTACCCAGGCGCGACTTGTCGCGACCTGGGGCTTGAGCGAAGCAGCAGCAGCTTTCCGCAAGGAAGCTGGTGAAGAGCAGCAGCATGCTGATCGAATCATCGAACGCATGTTAGCTGTTGGTGTCGCGCCGGCCTCGTCACAATTGCGACCTGTTAAACTGGCCACTGATCTGTCTGGATTGCTGGATGTGGACAGAAAGCTGGAAAGGGATGTGATCATGATGTATCAGTCAGCAGCAGGTCATTGCGCGACGGCTGGAGATCATGATAACCGGTTGTTTTTTGAAGCCTTGCTCAAGGAAGAACAGGCACACCTGGCTGAACTCGATGCGTGGTTGCAACGTTTGCAACAGGACTCGTCGAAACGTGCCAGAGCTTAGGGTGGTTCTGACAAATTAATCAGATCCCCCTCAGGAGAACTCTCGCTAATCCAGGGGGTTCTCAACAGATGAATATTCCGAATGCATGGCCTTGCAGATGTGAGCGGGCATGGAGGAAAAGGTTATGAGTTTAGAGCAATGGCAGGAAAGAAATCGTCCGCTACGCCTCGAGAAGCGTTATGAGTTTGACAGTTATGACTCGTTGCGTGATTTCCTGGAGCAGGCGGCAAATCTGTCTGAACAACAAGGACTGTATCCTGATATCGGATTTGGTAAAACGCATGCGAATTTCACGATCCATGTCGATGAAAAATGCGATCGGTTAACAGATAAACAGCGCGAGTTTGCAAATTCGCTCGATGCCTTGACAGCACCAGACAAGGTATAAGGTCGCAGCCATGCCGACCATTGCGCTGGTTGGAAACAAGGGCGGGGCGGGCAAAACCACCCTGTGTATCAATCTGGCTTGCGGGTTGAATCGACGCTACGCCACAGTATTGCTTGATGCAGATCCACAACGTTCATCTTCGCAATGGCGTGATATCGCAGGTGATGGTTCGCCAGACAAGCTGGTGGATGTTGTCGATGCGGTGGACAATGTAGCAATTGAGGTGGCCCGAAACAATGACAGATATGATTTTGTCGTTATCGACTGTCCGCCATCGGTACAGTCTGAACAGACCCGGCAGGCGCTTGCAAGCTGCGATATAGCGATCATCCCGGTGTTGCCGTCACCGCTTGATCTTTGGGCAAGTGTACATGTCGAGCGCGAAATTGATGCTGCTCAGGCAGAAAATACGAACCTGAGAGCACTTTTGGTGGTAAACCAGCTCGAACCCCGTACCCGCCTGTCGAGATTGATGCGTGAGGTACTTGCTGAAATCAGTCTGCCCGTTGCTGACATAGCGATACGGCGGCGCGTAGCATACAGAAACTCAATACTGCAGGGGCGCAGTGTGCTGAATGCGGGCGCTGCCGCCAAAGGCGCGGCAGATGAAATCGAACAACTTATAGATGAAGTGGTGAACCGACTGTGACGACTAAAGATAAGACCGGCGACCAACTGGTTGCCTCAATGCGGAAGAGTAAATCAGGTGCGGTGGCGCGAAAGACCAGTGAAAAAAAGATCGAGAGCAAGAACGCGCCAACTGCAGGTAAAGCTAAGGCGTCAGTCAAAAAGACTTCTGCGCATCGAGTGAATAGTACTGATATGGGCGCATACACCCATGGTCATCGTGTATGGCCTGATTGATATGTCCTTTTCTGGCGATCGCATGTTGTTAAGTGATAGTACCTGGATATTCTCACTTGCCGCATAAGCGATCACTTCCTGTCAAACAGCGAGATTGATATGAACCCTCCTTACAGTGAACCCGGATATACGCCGCCCGCAGCGATGCCAGATTATCTGATACGGTACGCGACATTGAGGCAATTACAGGTTTTTGAAGCCAGCGTGCGTCTGGGAGGGTTCTCGCGTGCCGCACAGGAATTGTTCGTCACGCAGCCAACGGTTTCCATGCAGATTAAAAAATTGTCGGATGCGCTGGGTTTGCCTCTGTTCGAGCAGGTGGGGCGCAATGTGCGACCGACTGAAGTCGGGTTGGAGCTTTACCAGTCGTGTCGACAGATATTCGAGAATCTTGCACACCTCGAGATGAAAATATCCGATATCAAGGGCATGAAGCGTGGTCGTTTACGTTTGGGTGTGGTGACTACAGCCAAGTATTTTGTGCCAGAGGTTCTGGGGGAGTTTTGTCGTTTGTATCCAGACATCGATGTGGCTTTGAAAGTATCGAACCGTGATCGTATCATTGAGCGACTCAATAATTTTGAGGACGATCTTTATATCATGGGACAGGCGCCGGACGAGGGCATGCAAACCATATCATATCCGTTTGCACCAAATCCCATGGTTGTTCTGGCACCACGCGATCATCCGCTGGTTGGTAAAAAAAACATCCCGTTGGCACGTATTGCGGAAGAGCCCTTGTTGTTGCGTGAGCCAGGATCCGGTATTCGCGATACTACGCTACGTGCATTTGAAAAGGAAGGCTTGAAGCCAAGGATTCGCATGGAGCTCGGTAGTAATGAGGCGATCAAACACGCAGTCGTCGGTGGTTTGGGCCTGGCTGTACTGTCGTTACATACCTTGTCGCTGGAAGGCCCAACTGGACCGGTCGTGCTGCTGGATGTTGAAGGTTTTCCGATTATGCGGCAGTGGCACCTGGTTTTCCCGAAAAGCAAGGACTTGTCCCTGGTGGCTGATACATTCCTCGAGTATTCACTGGATGTCGAGCCGCGTATGCGTAAAAAAATGATCGAGTTGTGGCCGGATATGGCCGATGTGCTGGCGTCTGCAGAGCCTTCCGGCAAGCTCAAGGATAGTAATAAGGCAAGTACCAAAGCAAGGGAGAGGAAAAAGAACAGCGCGCAAAAACATTAATCCTGGATGTCCAGAGCATCATGAAAGTTGTCGTAGGCGGCGCGTTTTTTCTACCATGCGATACGTCGATAGATTGTTGTTATAGCGTTTTACCTGATCCAGTGGTATCCATAATATCTGATGCGATTCGTCATTGCCGGGCACTGGAAGTGAATCGTCTATCTCAAGCAAAAAGCGGATGTCATAATGCAGATGTGCGGGGCCGAGACGGCTGGCTGGAATACGATGAATGTCAACATCGAAAATATGCCCGTTAACCAGATGAATGACATCCGCAGGTAATCCTGTTTCTTCCTGTGTTTCACGCAGCGCAACGCGCAGGATGTCAGCGTCACCATCCGCGTGACCGCCAGGTTGAAACCATTGGCCGTGTTTGCGGTGGTGCAACAGCAAGGCATGGCTACGAGCAGGGTTGACTACCCAGGCCGAGCCTGTGATATGCCCTGGCCACAACGTGCTGTCGAAACAGTTTTCGTGCTGTTTGATAAAATGGCATGTGCGCGCTACATATCCCGCTTCCGTATTGAACGTTGTGCGATAGTTCTCGAGTAAAGAAAGTAAGTCCTGTCGATGCATGATTATGCTTTGGTGTTCATGTGACGGCCGGGTTTTCTACGGCAGCAATGGCTGCGGCAGCGGCTTCATCGACATCGCCTTCACGCCCCGAAATCACCAATCGGCCGAATGCGCCGACAGCGCGTACGTCAATCAAGGTAATACTGGCGGCTTTTTCAGCCTGGTTGGCTGCATAGACGATGTAACCTGCGGGCTCGGTTTCGAGGATAAACATGCTTTGTCCAGGAAGAATCATGGAGCCCCGCCGGTCCTGCCGGTTAATCAACACACAATGGTCAGGTGTCATGCCGCGAATGGTCTCACTCCATGCAACGCGACAGGTCTGGCGATCCTGGGATCTGGCATGCATGTGGGACAGTAGAATATTGCCTGCTTCACGCACGTCGCTCTGGTCTCGTTGATGAATAACCATAGAGCCATAGGCGCGCTCTACGACCTGTTGTGCAAGGTGCACACGAGTCGCCTTTAGCGCAATGTCCGTCAGGCGGTGCACAGCCATGCCCGGTGACACTTCCACCCACAGGCAGGCATCACCCGGTACAGGAAGGAATCCCTGCGAGACAGTTGCCATGTAGGTGGCCAGTTGGGGCTGAAGTGCGTCTATGTAGACGTAGGTTCTAAGTGTGATCATCCCGCTATGTCATAAGTGTATCTGTGTCATGGAGTCGCAGTTCCGTTGAGGCTGGCTGCCAGACACAGGCAGTCTGCGCCAGAAACAGTTATAGACGTTTTTACCACTAATTAAAAAGAAAAGTTTCTGATTGATTGTATAGATAAAACTCTATCAATCATGATGTGGTGACTGCTCAACGATATTTCACCTGCCTTGCGCGATCTTCGATGTCTTTTTCCCGTACAACGCCAACCTATAACCTGCAGGTAATCCATTCGGTAAAAAAAATTGAGTAGTCCCGTTGCCGGAATTTTTTGATACTCGTCTGTGGCTGAATGGAGTGAATACATGTCTTTATATATTTATGAAACATTTCACTGATGCGGCTGAATTCCATTATTTTTTTGTGTAATGACGACTAATAAGAGCCTGTATCCGAAAAGGAGGGCAACCGAATCATGCAACTGCTGATACTTCTGGTTATCGCACTGCCATTTTTAGCGGCTTTGATTATACAGTCCCTTTCCGGGCGTTTGGCCAAACGCGCAGCATCGGTCAGTCTGGTCACTGGCTGGCTGGTGTTTCTGTTGGCGGCCGCTTGTCTGTGGCAAGCATTGCAGGGCGCAGAGGTAAATGAGTTCAGGGTGTTCGATGACTGGGGCATCATCCGTTGTGATTCACTGGGCGCGTTGATGAGTCTGGTCATCGCGGCAATCAGTCTTATCGTAAATCATTTTTCAGTGCGCTATATGGTCGAAGAACCAGGCTATGCACGTTTCTTTGCGTTGCTTGCAGCAATGTCCGGCACTCTGTTGTTGATGGTGTCTGCAGGTGACCTCGTGACGTTGCTGATTGCGTGGCATCTGGTCGGCGTTCTGCTCTACTTTTTGTTGGCTTTCGACACGCGTAGCAGGCCGGCATTTCGCTATGCATTCTGGACCTGGATGACCTATCGCTTTGGCGATCTTCCACTCATACTGGCTGCAGCGCTTTTATACCAATCATTCGGTAGCTGGTCACTGAATGAAATATTTGAGCAGATTGCAGCTGCGCCTGATACACGTACAATTTTCGATCTGCGATTGGTTGAAGTTGTCGGTGCCTTGATTGCACTGGCAGCCTTTGCGCGTTCCGCGCAATTCTTCCTGCATACCTGGTTGCCCTATACGATGAGTGGGCCGACACCTGTATCAGCATTAATGCACGCGGGTATTGTCAATGCAGGGGGGTTCCTGATTAATCGTTTTGCGCCCGTATTTGTGGAGACAGGTGGTGTGATGCACTGGATGTTTGTCGTCGGTCTGGTTACAGCCGTCACCGGGTCTGTGCTAATGCTTGCGCAGAATGACATCAAGAAAGCATTGGGTTATTCGACCATGGGGCAGATGGGTTTTATGATCATGGAGACCGGTATTGGGGCGTTTTCACTGGCTATTTACCATTTGATTGCACATGGCTTATTCAAGGGCACTTTGTTTCTTGGTGCGGGCAGTGTGATCCATGAAGCGAGAAAAAATGACGGTGTGCCCAAAGACCCCATGTATGACTTCGTTGTCGAAAAAAACCCGGCGCGTGGTCGTAAGCCATGGTTGTTGATGGCGTTGCTGACGCTGTTGGTTCCTGCAGTAATCCTGATACTGGCGCATTGGCTGGTTGCCCAGGATTTCTACCAGAAGCAGGGTGCTGTGGTGCTGCTGTTCTTTGGCTGGATAACCGGCGCCCAATTGATTTTTATAACCTATCGAATGCGTAGTGAAAAACTCGGACGGTTATTTGCACAGGTAATCTTGTCATTCGCAATCGTAATATTAGGTTACAGCATGATTGGCCACGCTTTCGACGTGTTCCTGTACCCGGACGAGGCCTTCAGGGCTCGCATCTACGCCGCTGCTGAAATAGATGTGATCTGGTTTGACATGCTGGTGATACTTATGGCGGCGATAATCGTTGCTGGCTGGTTACGTATCTATTACAGCGAGCGCAACGGGCACAGAAAGGAACGTATGTTACGGCCAGTGTGGTTGATTTTTTATGCGTTGATATCTCGCGAGTTTTATATCAGTGATCTTTATACCTGGCTGGCGCGCCGCCTCGAAGCACTGTCTGTCAGGCTGAATGTATGGATGAGGTGGGTGTGAGATGGGCGGTTACAGTTGGTTGATTGCTGCATTATTTTTGCCCCTGTTTCCCATGGGTATGATTTTCAATGTATTGTTTCAGCGTGTGCGTAGCAGTGCTGCGCGTATAACAATTCTGTTATTTTGGCCAATGACAGGTATGTGGCTGTTACAGAATTCAGCAAGTGAAGTGCCACAATGGGTGATGTACTGGGCAGTATTAAGTGCATTGCTCTACAGTTTTCGTATGGTGGTCATCAAGGACATGGTGATCTGGACTGGCTTTCTTGCCTGTTCCAGTTGGGTATTGAGCTGGGTGGCTTTCCTGTCCGGGGCATCTGTGCAAGAGGTGATTTTGCATGTGCTGGCGTTCAGTCTGCCATTGATTATTCTGATGTTATTGTCAGCGCAAATCGAGAAGCGCTACGAGTCCGTCTACGCGGGTATGGTATGCGGCATGGCTCAGTCCCAGCCAAGGCTGGCAGGGCTTGTCACGATTACCTTGCTTGCTGCTATAGCCAGCCCGCTATTCCCCGGGTTTTTTTCCATGTTTAGTCAGATCACGCAAACCATAGTCTTGTCGCCAGTCACAGCACTTGGATTTGTTGTTATCTGGTTATTGTGGAGCTGGTCCGGCATACGTCTGCTGCAAGCGTTTCTGGTTGGCGTTAAACCAGAGAAGGTTCGGCATGATGACATAACACTGACGCTTACTGGCGTTTATGGACTGCTGCTGCTATTGCTGATCGCGGCGGGTTTGTATTTCCCTGGGAGGGTGCTATGAGTCTTTCTCTCGGCATGAAGGCGCAAATACGCTCGATGATTTTTGTCGCTGGTGAACCGATACCGTCGTTCTGGCCAATGCGCGCCTTTATTCACCACAACCCGCTTCACGGTCTTGAAAAACTTTCGTTCGATCAGGCCGTGTCTGAAGGTCGTCGCCTGTTTCATGGTGAAGGATTTCTGAGGCGCTCACAGTACCAGAAGTATTATCGCAAGGGTAAAATCAGCCATCAGTCATTGATAAATGGCATTGAACGTTTCCTGGAGAAAAATCCACCCATAGAAGGCGTCGATTTGCGCGATATGTTGTTGGCGTTGCTTATGGAGACTGAAGCACCGGTTACCGAAAACGATGAAATACTTTCGCTGCGCGCAATCGCCAGTGCGGTTCGCAATGATGATAAATCGACACAAGAGAGTGTTGCAACAGATGCAACGCCGAAAAAATTGACCGATTTGTTGAGTGAATTGCTGCTGTATGAGTGTCCGTTTTACGAAGCACTGGATACGCTGTTCGGTGTGGGTATCGCGGAAGAGCTGGATGAACTGGTTATCAAAAGTTGTCTGGAATTCTTTGATGAAGGGCAATCAGTCTGGCAAATGCCGGATCGCAAAGAAGGATTCTTTCATGCCTGGCGTGAAGTGGCGCGGCGAAATGCCCGGTTGTTTCTGCGCGGCCGTCATGTTCGTCAAACCCTTGAAGTTGCAGATGACCCTGAAAGCGTCATTGTCTACATTATGGAACACCTTGGGATTCCGCAGTCGCAGTGGGTTGGGTATTTTCGTCGTGAGCTGTCCCGGCTGCATGGTTGGGCCGGATTTATCCGGTGGCGTGCAGGCGCGCGACATTATCACCATGGGCGTCGTTTCCCAGGTGATCTTGTAGACTTTCTGGCTGTGCGTATGACACTTTCACTTGCGTTGATACATGAGCGCGCAGCAGATGGTCTGCCGTCGACAGTCGATGAACTTGCACAGTTTATCTGTCAAAAACCGATGGAAGCATGGTTGAGAAAAGAATTCTATGCCAGAACGATCTTGCCGGCATGGGCTCAGCGTGTAGAGCAGACCTTATTGTCCGGTCGCTCTGACCATAGTGAAAAAGTATGCCGTGATTATATGCGGGAACGATTGATGCGTAATGCGAAACGCCAGGCAGCGGGCTTGAATCGCCTGGCTGAGCTGGCTGGTGCAAGCGAAATTCAAATGCTCGATGAAGATGTTTTGATTGATCTGCTTAAAATCGTTCAAAAGTTCGAAAAAACAGAGGGGATGCTGTGGCTCGAGGCCATGGAGCATGGTGCAATGCAGGAGTTATTGAACTGTGTACAAAACCCTGTTCGTGCAGAGTCAAGCGATATGGATAAACGTCCTTTCGTGCAAGCGCTATTCTGTATTGATACGCGTTCCGAGCGTCTGCGCCGCCACCTGGAAAGCGTTGGAGATTACCAGACGTTTGGTATAGCCGGCTTCTTTGGTGTGCCGGTGAGTTTTATGGCGTTGGGAAAAGGCAATGAGACGCACCTGTGTCCCGTATTGATCTCACCCAAAAACCTTGTTATGGAAATGTCGGTTAACGAGATTCAGGACCCCAAGGCATTATCGGTGTTTGAAAAAGCGGTGCATGAGTTAAAAGAATCGGTGTTGACACCATTTGTGACAGTCGAGGCAATTGGCTTGTTATTCGGGTTCGACATGGTGGGGAAAACACTGGCTCCGCGAGCCTATAACCGCTGGCGTTCACGATTACATAATAATCATGGTCATACCCATACCCATACCCATTTACTTATCGATAAACTCACTCGAGCACAGGCAGATTCAATCGTTCGTGCTGTCCAGCGTGGTGTGATTGCAAAAGCAGTGGAACATGAAATCGAAGTGCCACCTGAAGCGGTGACTGATGACCTTGTACGTGAGTTAAGAGAGGTTGCGCTCGGTCACGTCGAGACAACATCGTTATTGCGGGAACAGTTAGGTCTGGATGCCGATCAGGCGCAGAGGTTTGTCGAACGTTTGCGCAACACGTATTGTCTTAACCCTTCTGATGCACGGTTGCAGATGGAGCGTCTTGGGCGCATCGGCTTTACTCTGGAAGAACAGGTTGGATTTGTGTCTCAGGCTTTACGTTCGATTGGCTTGACGGACAAATTTTCGCGATTCGTTCTTTGCGTCGGACACGGTAGTCAGTCAGAAAACAATCCTTATGAATCAGCGCTCGACTGCGGTGCCTGCGGCGGCAATCCAGGCTTGTTTAATGCGCGAATATTCGCGCATATGGCAAACAAGCCAGCAGTTCGATTACGCTTGCAGGAGCAAGATATCGTCATTCCCGACGATGCCTGGTTTGTACCTGCGCTGCATAATACGACAACGGATGAGGTGACTTTGTATGATCTCGACCTGTTACCCTCAACGCATCCAGTCTATCTTGACAGGCTGCAAAAAGGCCTGGTTTCAGCGAGCAGACTGTGCACGCAGGAGCGCATGCCTGACCTGAATTTTATTGCCGGGCAACAACATGAAAAACCGGATAATCAGGCATTGCGCAATGCCATGGACTGGTCTCAGGTGCGACCCGAATGGGGTTTGTCGCGTAATGCATATTTTATTATCGGAAGACGTTCTCTGACTGAGAACTGCTCCCTTGACGGGCGTGCTTTCCTGCATTCCTATGACTATCGTATCGATCGTAAACAGCGGTTGCTGGAAAATATTATGACAGGTCCACTGGTTGTTGGTCAGTGGATCAATATGGAGCACTATTTCTCGTCGGTAGACAATGAACACTACGGCAGTGGCAGCAAGGTGTATCACAATGTTGCAGGAAGATTTGGTGTGATGACAGGGAACATCAGCGATTTACGTACCGGGCTGCCAGCGCAGACTGTACTGGCGGACGGGGCGCCCTACCATGAACCAATGCGTCTGATTACAGTGATCGATGCACCATTGGAGCATGTGCAATCTGCTATCGCGCAAGTCGCTGTTGTGCGACGTTTACTGATTAATGGCTGGATCCGCATGATGGTACTGGATCCGGATGCGGGTCGTACCTATATCTATGATAGAGGTGAGTGGCATCAGGCGCCTTTACACGCTGCCGCCGCTATGACTGCCGATAAGGAGGAAATTGCCGTATGAAAAATCTGAAATTCAGTCCATTGAAAAAACTCGAAATCATCCTTGAAGGTGAATATCGGGAATTTGCGACAGATCTACTCGACCGCATCGAGGTAAAGGGTTATACCATCATTAACAACCTGTCAGGCAAGGGCAGCCACGGTTTCCACGACGGGCACTTGATGTTTAATGAAGACGACGTGTTGATAATGATTATCGCCGCAGTGCCAGAGTCATTGGTTTCGCCAATCCTGCAGGGGCTGGCGCCATTCTACAATGAACATTCCGGTGTAGTGTTTATCTCGGATATTCAGGTAACGCGTTTGGTAAAATTCAGCGATTAATCAGCAAGCAACTCCACCCAGTGCAGTACCTCTACGTCTGAACCCGCCTGCAGTTGCAACAGGCAGCCGATGTTGGCGGTGGCAATGAGTTCAGGTTGTTTATCCTTCAAGGCATCAAGCTTGTTGCGCGCAAGCTGCTTTGATAATTCCGGTTGCAGCATGGAATAGGTGCCGGCAGAACCGCAGCACAGGTGTTTGTCGCGTACCGGGGTCAGGGTGTAGCCGACGCGGGTGAGGATGTCTTCGACGACACCATCGAGCTGTTGGGCGTGTTGCAATGAGCAGGGTGAATGAAAGGCGATACGTCGGCCCTTCACCGGCTTCAGTGCATCGAGGTTTTCGTTGCGCAGGACTTCGCTGAGGTCACGGGACATGTCCGCCATACGCGCGGCGCGTTGCGCGTAAACCGGATCGTTGGCGAGTAACCGGGCGTATTCCTTCAACATGGGTGTACAACCGGTGGCGGTGCTGACAATGGCTTCCGCGCCCTGTTCAATGGCCGGCCACCAGGCATCGATATTTCGTCGGGCGCTCTGCCGCGCACGTTCTGTATCACCGAGGTGGAAGTGCAGTGCGCCGCAACAGCCGCTGCCAGCTATTGCTTCGAGTGTGATGCCCAGCCGGTCGAACAGGCGTACGGTGAAGGCGTTGATGTGGGGTGCGGCGGCAGGTTGTACGCAGCCATCCAGCAGTAACATCTGTCGCGTGTGTGTGCCCGGCGTGAAGGTCGGCAGCTTGCGGAGTCGCGGGATACGTTTTTTTAGTGAACGCGGCAGCAGGGGGCGTGCCAGTCGACCCAGAGACAGCAAGGGTTTAATCCGCGCGGTTTCAGAAAATACAAACTGGATCAGTCTGCGTTGCAAACGTTGCAGCAGGGGGCGCGGTACCTGCTGCTCTACCAGTTCGCGGCCAATGTCCAGCAGCTTGTGGTATTCGACACCGGACGGGCAGGTGGTTTCGCAGGCGCGACAGGTCAGACAGCGATCCAGGTGCTGTTGCAGGCTGGCTGTGGCGGGCGCGCCTTCCAGTACCTGCTTGATCTGGTAGATACGGCCACGCGGTCCGTCGAGTTCATCGCCGAGCAGCTGATAGGTCGGGCAGGTGGCATTACAGAAGCCGCAATGGACGCAACTGCGGATGACCTGGTCGGCGGTCTTCCCGAGGGGGGTTGCCAGCAGTTCTGCGTTGAGTCGTGTCTGCATAATCAGAGTTCGGCGTACAGTCGCCCGGGGTTAAGGATGCCGACCGGGTCCATGGCGTGCTTGATGCGTTGTTGCAGTTTCAGCAATGGCATGGGTAACGGGTGGAAGACTTCCGTATTCTCCGGCGCATGGCGAAACAGTGTGGCATGGCCGCCGATAGTGGCGACCAGCTTGCGGATCTGTTCGGGTTTTTCCTTGCTGTACAGCCAGCGCTGCGCACCGCCCCAGTCGATGAGCCAGTCGCCATCCAGTGCAAGCGGGGGAGTGGCTGGCGGTACCGACAGACGCCACAGCGGCCCGGGACGGTTGAAGAAAGCGTGCTGCTGGTCGCGGATAGCGTTCCACCAGTCGGGCAGGGTTTCCAGCAGGCCATCGCCGAGCAGGTGTTGCGCATGGCGCAGGCTGTCTTCAGTGCCGGACAGGCGCAGGTAGATATGCTCGTCGTGCCAGCAGGCGGCGGACAGCGGCAGCGGACGCCCCGTCCAGTCGGAAAAACGTTGCAGGGCTTCCGCCTGGCCGCAGACCTGTTTCACTGTGTACTCACAGTCCGGTCGCGGCAGCACCTTGAGCGAGACATCGGCGATCAACCCCAGTGTGCCGAGCGAGCCGGTCATAAGGCGGGCGATATCGTAACCGGCGACGTTTTTCATGACCTGCCCGCCAAAGCACAGGGACTCGCCCTTGCCGTTGATAACCTGTGTGCCCAGCACGAAGTCGCGCGCGGCGCCGCGAAACGGCCGGCGCGGACCGGATAGTCCGGCGGCGATGGCGCCGCCCAGTGTGCTGGTTGCACTGAAGTGCGGCGGCTCGAAGGCGAGCATTTGTCCGTTGTCGGCCAGCAGTGTTTCGATGTCCCGCAACGGGGTGCCACAGCGTGCCTGGATGACCAGCTCGGAAGGTTCATAGCTGAGAATGCCACGGTGCGCAGTTGTGTCGACAGAATGTTCTGTGTTGCAGGGGCGTCCGTAGAACGCCTTGCTGCCACTACCCGTGATTGTCAGCGGCGCGCCTTTTTCCGCGGCACTGCGGATCTGCTCACAGAATTGTTCGGTCTGGTCAGCGTCGGTCACGGTCAGAAGCGTTCCAGTTCGGGGAAGGGCAGTTCACCATGGTGGACGTGCATGCGTCCGAACTCGGCGCAGCGCGCCAGTGTCGGTACCGCCTTGCCGGGGTTGAGCAGACCATCGGGGTCAAAGGCCTTTTTAATGGCATGGAACTGTTGCAGTTCGGCTTTGTTGAACTGTATGCACATCTGGTTGATTTTTTCCACGCCGACACCGTGTTCTCCGGTGATGACGCCACCCACCTCGATGCAAAGTTCCAGGATACGCGCGCCGAATGCCTCGGTGCGTTCCAGTTCGCCGGGTGTGTTGGCATCGTAGAGAATCAGCGGGTGCAGGTTGCCGTCGCCGGCGTGGAACACATTGGCAACGCGCAGGCTGTATTCTTCTGACCATTGCGCAATGGTCGACAGCACCTTGCCGAGATGCTTGCGCGGAATGGTGCCGTCCATACAGTAATAGTCGGGCGACAGGCGGCCGACAGCGGGAAAGGCGGCTTTGCGCCCGGCCCAGAAACGCAGGCGTTCGGTTTCGTCACGGGCGCGACGGACTTCGGTGGCGCCGCTTTGCTTCAGCAGTTGTGTTACCTGCCCGATCTGCGCTTCGACTTCGTGCTGTTCGCCGTCCAGTTCGCAAAGCAGGATCGCGGCGGCATCGACAGGATACCCGGCATGGACAAAATCCTCGGCGGCACGTACCGCCAGAGTGTCCATCAGTTCCAGTCCGGCAGGCAGTATGCCCTGTGAAAGGATGTCAGCGACAGCCTGACCGGCTGCGGCAACTTCATCGAAAGCGGCCAGCACCACCTGCGCCTGTTCCGGCGCGGGCAGCAGTCGTACCGTGACTTCCACAATGACGCCGAGCAGGCCTTCCGAGCCGGTGAGCAGCGCCAGCAGGTCGTAGCCGGCGCTGTCCAGTGCAGGGCTGCCGATGGTGAGTAATTCACCTTCAATGGTGATCAGTTTCAGTTCGGCAATGTTATGCACGGTCAGCCCGTACTTGAGGCAGTGCACGCCACCGGCATTCTCGGCCACATTGCCGCCGATGGAGCAGGCAATCTGTGAAGAGGGATCCGGGGCATAATACAGGCCATGTTCTGCAACAGCCTGGGTGATCGCCAGGTTACGGACACCGGGTTGTACGCGTGCCAGCCGGTTGGGGTAATCGATGTCGAGAATACGGTTGAACTTCGCCAGGCTTAAAAGCACGCCGTTGTCGAGTGGCAGTGCGCCGCCACTCAGTCCTGTGCCCGCGCCGCGCGCGACCACCGGTACCTTGTTTGCGTGGCAGTGTCGCAGGATACCTTGTACCTGCCCGACGGTTTCCGGCAGCAGGACCAGCCAGGGCAATTGCCGGTAGGCTGACAGGCCGTCGCACTCGTAGGGGCGCAGTTCGGCGTCCTCTTTCAGGATGCAGCGTGCCGGCAGGTCGTGCAGTCCGGCGATGAAAGTGTCGCGATCTATCATGTAAAAGCTGTCAGGTAATGACGGTCGGTGCGTCGCGCCCGGTGTGATGGCGGATTTGCGCAATATCATCAGCAATGCAAATCAGCCCGGAAAGAGCGTCCTGTGCATCCAGTAACTGTTTTTCGGTATCCCCTTCATAACGTTCCAGGTAGACGCGCAGTGTCGCACCTTCGGTGCCGGTGCCGGATAACCGGTACACGATACGCGACCCATCGTTGAAACCGACACGCATTCCCTGGTGTTCGCTGACCGAATGATCGATGGGGTCGGTGTAGGAAAAGTCGTCACAAAAGGCCACTTCGTAGTCACCATAGCGTTTGCCATTGAGCGCACCATTCAGTTTGCGCAGCTTGTCCATTAACTCGCCCGCGCCATCGGCACTGACGCCTTCATAGTCATGGCGTGAATAGTAGTTACGGCCAAAGCCGGCCCAGTGCCGGGTGATGATGTCGCGCACCGACAGCTTGCGTACGGCGACCAGGTTCAGCCAGAACAGTACGGCCCACAGGCCGTCCTTTTCGCGTAGATGATTCGAACCTGTGCCAAAACTTTCCTCGCCGCACAAGGTAGCACGGCCGGCATCCAGCAGGTTGCCGAAAAACTTCCAGCCGGTCGGTGTTTCAAACAGCTCTATCCCGAGCCGTTCCGCCACACGGTCGGCGGCCTGCGAGGTGGGCATGGAACGTGCGATGCCCGCCAGCCCCGTTTTGTAGCCCGGCACCAGGTGCGCGTTGGCTGCCAGTACCGCAAGGCTGTCGCTGGGTGTGATAAAACACTGGTGACCGAGAATCATGTTGCGGTCGCCGTCACCATCGGATGCCGCGCCAAAATCAGGGCCGCTGGCGGCGAACATGATGTCGACCAGCTGTCTGGCGTAGACCAGGTTGGGGTCGGGGTGACCCCCGCCAAAATCCTCTTTCGGTTCGACGTTGATCAATGCATCAGGCGTCACGCCGAGACGATGCTCGAAGATTTCCACCGCGTAGGGCCCGGTGATGGCGTGCATACCGTCAAAACACATGCGGAACTGGCCTGAGTTGATCAGCGCATGGATACAGTCAAAGTCGAACAGTTGCTGCATCAGGTCGGCATAGTCTGCCACAGGGTCGATGATTTCGACTGACATACCGCCAAGCCTTGTTTCACCGATAACATCCAGATCGATGTCCTGTGTATCCAGTGTCCGGTACTGCGAGATGTTCAGGCTTTTGGCGTAAATGGCATCGGTGATTTTTTCCGGTGCCGGGCCGCCGTTGCCGGTGTTGTATTTGATGCCGAAGTCACCGTCGGGTCCGGCCGGGTTATGGCTGGCGGAAAGGATAATGCCGCCAAAGGCATGGTGTTTGCGGATGATGCAGGAGGCCGCCGGCGTGGACAATAGCCCGCCGCAACCGACCAGTACCCTGCCGAAACCGTTGGCTGCCGCCATGCGCAGGATGACCTGTGTGGCATGGCGGTTATGAAAACGTCCGTCGCCACCCACGACCAGCGTCGTACCGGTAAAATCATCGAGGCTGTCGAAAATTGACTGGACAAAGTTTTCCAGGTAATCCGGTTGCCGGAACACGCTGACTTTTTTGCGCAGGCCGGAGGTGCCGGGTTTCTGGTCAGGGAATGGCGTTGTGTTTTTAACGATAACGTTCACGTTGTTATTAGCCTTGTCGGTAAGCAGTAGCGCGTTTCTGTCGATCTGTCAATTGCCGGTGTCCATCAAGAAATACCGTACTACGCCGATGTATTTGCTGGATAAACATAAACATGTCAATGATCGAAGCGTCATTCTACTATGCTAACATGCGGCTATGCGCTATTCAGGTAAACAGGTTGTACATCCCGGTGTGCGTGCACGCGATTTGCCTGCGCTCATGGAGCTGTATGAGCTGAACTATATCCAGCTGCGCCAGTTGATCCCCGAGGTCGATTTGCTGCAAGACCACGTGGTGTCCAGGGTTAAAGGAACGCTGGATCTGTACCTGGCGGTTCGTGAACGCTGCAAGTACACGACGACCCTGCACCTCAGTTATCGTTTTGAAGATGATGAGCGCAGTACACTCGCGCCGGATATTGTCGTGCGTCTGTACCACGACGCCCAGGTTGCCGAGGTCATATCGCGGGGCAAGGGACGACATCAGAAAAGCCCCGGTTTTGACCGTTTTCACCATGACTACCCCATCGAAGCCCGCTGGCAGGTCAATCGCTTCCTGCAAAAATGGCTGGGTTTCTGCCTGCGCCACGGCCATCGTTTTTCACCGGCCCGCGAGCAATTCGATCAGGCGCTGCAAACCATTGAAACAGATAGAATTGCCAGTTTCGAATCCTGACGCCCAGTCAATACTTGACTAAATTGCTGGGTTTATTTATGTTGGCAGCTGTTTTCAGCCGCATCTGTCGCAGGTTTACCTATGAGACTATCCACCAAGGGCCGTTACGCTGTCACAGCGATGATGGATATCGCAATTCATGACCCGGACGGGCCGGTTACACTGGCGGATATCTCCCGTTGCCAGAGTATTTCCCTGTCTTACCTGGAACAGCTGTTTGCGAAGCTGCGCAAGGAGAATCTGGTGCGCGGTGTACGTGGACCCGGTGGCGGCTATCGCCTGGCCAGGCCGGCAAATGAAATTACCATTGCCGAGATTGTTGCCGCTGTCGATGAGAAAGTCGATTCAACCTGTGGTGGTGAAAGTCGTTGCAGCGAGGAACAAACCTGTCTGACCCACGAATTGTGGTGCGGGCTGTCGAGAAAAATCTACGCATTCCTGGACAGTATCACGCTGGAGAGTTTCCTCAGTCGTCCGTCCGTGCAGGAAGTCATACGCCGGCAGGCAGGCGAGGTCAGCCAGCACAAGGTCGACCCACCTGTCTCTGCGGCCTGAAAGCCTGACTGTTTATCCGGAAGTGTGATGCGGGTCCCGTCCGCAGCCTGATTCGTTCACAGAAATCTTTTTCCTGCCTGACCATAATGCAACCGTCAAATAGCGTTGTACCCAAAGGATCAGGAGAAAGACCATGTTGCAGTATCTTTTGTTAGTCATTGCCGCCGTGACCATTATCTCAGGCCCGGCGCTGGAGTCTCTGGCAAACACCGGCCCGATGATGGATTACATCGTGGCATTGGGTGTGGCCCTGATGCTCAAGCCCTGGTTGTCAGGTCATTTCGACTAGGAACCTTCACCTGTCGGTCAGCAATGGGTCAACGGGCTTTCAGCCACGTCAGGATCCGGTTGTTGGCCGGCATTTCATAATCCTTCTTTAATTCCAGTCCGGCTTCTGCAGCCAGGCTGTTCAATTCCTCGAAAGCTCTTATCCCGCTCAGCGGGTCACGCTGTTTCAGCCACATGTCGAAGCGTGCATTACTCGCGCTGGTATAGTGTCCGTTATAGTTGAACGGGCCATACAGGCAGAAGACCCCGCCGGGTTCCAGTACGTCGCCCACGCCGCTGAACAGGCACTGTACCTGTGGCCAGGAAATAATATGAACAGTATTGGCGCTGAATACGGCGTCATAGCCTGTTTCCGGCCATGTGTCCCGGCTTACGTCGAGTGCTATCGGTGGCAGGATATTGGCTGGCACATTGTCTTCCGCAAGCCAGGCGTGAATGCCCTCATGCATTGTCGGTACTTCGCTGGTTTGCCAGACCATGTTCGGGAACTCTCCTGCAAGATACACCGCGTGCTGGCCGGTGCCACTGCCGATTTCGAGCAGGCGTTGTCGGCCGCTGAGTTCCTGCTTCAATACAGCAAGGATAGGCTCGCGATTTTGCTCGCAGGATTCGGAATAGGGTTTCACAGGCGTAGTTTAACCTGTTTTTCCATGAAATAGACGATACGGATTCAGTGCTGCCGGTAGTTGCCGAAAGCCTGTTGTGACAACAACAGATTGCCGAGTGGAAGCATGAGCGAGACAGAAAGCCCGATACGGCACAAGCCTGCCGATCCCAAAAGCCTGAGCGGCTGGGTCAGCCGGCTGGGGGAATCCGGTATGCCTGTTTTTGCCCATACTGCCGGTGATATTTCCAGGGTGTCGGACAGTGAGGAAAGCAGCGCGGCTGAACTGGCGCGGGTGGTGCTTCAGGATGCGGCGATGACAGCCAAACTGCTGCGTGTTGCCAACAGCCCGATCTTCAACCCCGTGGGTAAAAGTATCAGCACCGTCAGCCGTGCCGTTGTGGTGCTGGGTTTCCAGGAAGTCCGCAGTATCTGCCTGTCCATTGCGGTTGTGGAATCAATACTCAAGGGGCAGCAGAAGCAACACGTTATCGAAGAAATGGCGCGTGCCTTCCATGCCGCTGTGCAGGCGCGCGCATTCGCCCGCAAGCGCAAGGACAGTTCACCGGAAGAGGTTTTTATAGCCACGCTGCTGTACCGGCTGGGGAACATGGCCTTCTGGGCCTTTGCCGGTGAAGCGGGGGAGACGCTGGATCATGAACTCAGGCAGCGGTCCGGTGAAGATGCCGACAGGGTGCAGCGTGATGTGCTGGGTTTCCCCCTGCGCGAACTGACGCTGGGGCTCAGTCGTGAATGGAAGCTTGGTACATTACTCGAAGAGGCGCTGGAGGGAAAAAGTCAACGTAACCCACGCGCGGGTAATGTGGATCTCGGCTACCAGCTGGCTGAAGCCTCCGAAAAAGGCTGGAAGGAACCCGGTGTCAGCCGGCTGGTCGAGCGGATTGCGGAAAACCTGTATATGCCGGTCGAGGATGTTCGCACCATGGTGCAGGAAAATGCCCGTGAGGCAGCAGAGACAGCCGCCTTCTACGGTGCAAACCAGGCAAGCCGGTTGATCCCTCTCGCCGGGGGTGAAAAGGCTGCGACAGCAGAAACGCGGCCGGACGATGCAGCGGCGGAATTTCCCGAACCCGATCCTGCCCTGCAGTTGAAGATTCTGCGTGAACTGTCATCACTGATGGATAGCAAGCCTGATTTCAATATTGTGCTGGAAATGGTGCTGGAAGGTATGTACCGCGGCATCGGCATGGATCGCACGCTGTTTGCACTGCGCACGCCGGATCAGCGATTTATTGCCGGGCGTTATGCGCTGGGCATACATAACGAACGGTTGCGCCGTCAGTTCCAGATCGAGACAGTCAGCAACAAGCCGAACCTGTTTGCGCACGTGATCGAACATCGTGCCCCGGTATGGATGGGCGCAGATGCCAGTGCGTTACTTAAAGGCCTGGTCACGGATGAGATCAGGGCGATTACACTGGGCGGCGATTTTTTTGTTACACCGATTGAAATTCACCACAAGGTTATCGGTGTCTTTTATGCTGACCGGCAACCCAGCGGTCGCGCACTGGATGAAGAAAGTTTCTCCAGTTTCAGGCATTTTGCCCAGCAGGGTAACCAGGCACTGGCGTTACTCAGCTCGGGCGGGAAGTGATACCCAGCCACTCGACCCATTGTTTGAAAATATCGGGGTCCAGCGCAGCCGCCGCAGAGCGTGGTGTGAGTGTTGCACTGAAGACCGGTTCACCCTCCAGCGTGACCGCAGAGCCACCCGCTTCTTCCAGGATCAGGTGACCGGCGGCATAGTCCCAGAGTTTCTGCTTGCCATGCAGGTACACATGACAGCGGCCGGCAGCCAGCCAGCACCAGTCCAGTGCCACGGCGCCAAAGCTGCGCTGTGACTTGTAGGGCGGGTTGGCGGCGAGCCGGCTGGCGAGTTCCGGTTCAAGGCGCTTCAGGTCAATGAGTGCCATGCCTTCAGACAATGGACTGTCCATATGTTTAGGTTCAAGGCGTTGGCCATTCATCCGCGCCCCTTCACCGCGTGCAGCGGAAAAACATTCCTGGCGAGTGGGGTCGTAGACTACCCCGGCCTGCACCTGACCCTTGCGGATAAGCGCTACAGAAACGGCGTAATAGGGTACGCCCGCTGCAAAATTACTGGTGCCGTCGAGCGGGTCGATGCACCAGACGCCGTTTTCGCTGTGTTGTAACGCACGCTGTTGTTCAGGTTCGGGCATTTCCTCGCCCAGTAAATCAAATTCGGGCCATTCGGCATGTAATGCCTGTGTCAGGGCATCCTGCATGATGACATCGGCCTCGGTGACGAGGCTTCCGTCAGACTTGCGCGAGCCGGAGTGGCAACAGAAACGTGTGGGGAGTTCACGGTCCGCTATGTCACGGACAAGGGTAGCCAGGCGTGACAGGTGTGCTGAATTCATGGATTACCTGGGAGCATCGAGTTGGTATGATCGGAAGTCTGTAGACATTGTCGCACAAAGGAAACCCATGGGCATAAAGAAAACCCGGCACAAAAAACCCGGGAAATCAGCAAAGGCGCAAAAGAGAAACAAGCCACGTAAGGCTGAAACCGAGGATAAATATATTCTCTACGAGAAGTCGGTACAGGCCACGGATTTCGAATACGAATTTATAGATACCAACTTTACCCGCATCCGCGGGCGTACCGCGAAACTGTTACGCGAAGATTTTTGCGGCACAGCGAAGATGTGTTGCGAATGGGTAACGGGACGTCCCGACAATCTGGCAGTTGGCGTGGATTTTGACCCGGAAGTACTGGAATGGAGCCGCAAAAACCATATTGCCGGTCTTGAACCAGAGCAGCGTGCCCGTGTTAAGCTGTTGCAGAGCGACGTGCGCTCTGTGAAGACAGATCCTGTCGATATTGTGCTGGCCATGAATTTCAGCTGGCAGATCTTCGAGGAACGCAAGGTTCTGGTCGATTATTTTGCCTCAGTGCGTGACAGCCTGGTGGACGACGGGATCCTGTTTATGGACGCTTTCGGGGGCTACGAGGCTTACCAGGAGCTGGAGGAAAAGACCAAACACGCAGGTTTTAACTATATCTGGGAGCAGGAAAGCTACGATCCTGTAACCGGCCACATGGTATGCAACATTCATTTCACCTTCAGGGATGGTTCCAAAATGGAGCAAGCCTTCCATTATGAGTGGCGCCTGTATGGTCTGCCGGAATTGAAAGAAATCCTGCTTGATGCCGGTTTCTCCAACGTGACTGTTTACCTGCAGGGTTGGGACGAAGACGACGAACCGGATGGCGAATTTGTACCGGCTGAACATGGTGAGGCCGATCCTGGCTGGATTGCCATGATCAGCGCAGAGAGATAATCACGTCGGGGGAACTGGCTTGGAATGGCTGATTGCTTTTGCGTCGCTCATATTGTTTCTGTTGGTACAGGATGTTGTCCAGCGTAAGGATTCAATAAGGCGAAATCTACCCTTGTTGGGGAGGTTGTGCAGGCTGGCTGACTACGCAGGTGTTTTCTATCGCCGCTATCTTTCCTCTGGCGACCGCGAGGAATTACCCTTCAACAGGACGGTACGCCAGTGGATTGGCCGGGTCAGTAGCGATGCTGGCGACAAGATCGGGTTTGGTTCTACACGTCCAGTGTATGAACCCGGTGCAGTGTTGTTTGTGAACGCACCCTATTCCCTGCTGGCTGAAGAGGCTTCCCCGTCCGAGCCTGTAATTATCGGTAAGCAGTGTGAGAAGCCCTTCGTACCACGCAGGATATTCAATATATCGGCCATGGGTCATGCCATGATTTCCCGGTCTGCCATTCAGGCACTTGCAAAAGGTTCCGTCATGTCGGGTATCTGGCTGAATACGGGTGAAAACGGGGCCACGCAGGATCATTATGAGTCAGGGTGCGATCTGGTATTCCAGATCGGCAAGGCGAAGTACGAGGAGGGCGGAGTCAGGGACAGGGCTGGCCGTCTGTCAGACAGTCTGTTGCGCGAAACGTCAGTCCGCGTCAGTGCATTTGAAATCAGGCTTTCACAAGGTGCGAAACCGGGGCGGGGCGGGGTGCGGTTAGCCGTGCACGGTGAAGTACACTATGGCAGCCGTCAACGGGAAATTCGCAGTCATGGTGATCTTCTGGATATGGTGGCTCATATCCGTGATGTAACCGGTCGGCCGGTCGGGTTCAAGGCCGCAGTATCATCACGCACTTTTCTGGAGGAGCTTTGTCGCGAGATACACAGAAGAGGTATCGACAGTGCACCGGACTTCATTACAGTCGATGGAGGTGAAGGTGGTTCGGGGCAGACTCAGCAGACATTTGCCGAAAGTGTCGGGTTGCCCCTGACGGAATCCCTGCCTTTTGTTGTCGATGTTCTGCTTGAACAGGGCTTGCGGGAGCGGGTTGCGGTTATTGCTTCTGGCAAGCTGGTGAATTCGGAAAAAGTGGCATGGGCGTTATGCATGGGGGCGGATTATATCGTTTCGGCCCGCGGCTTTATGTTCTCACTCGGATGTATCCAGACGTTGAACTGCCACAAAGGACGCTGCCCCGCCGGGATAGCAACACACAGCAAGTACCTGCAAAGGGGGCTCGATGTCAGGGAGAAGTCCAGGGCTGTTGCCAATTATGCGAACTGGATCAACAGTGAGATTGAGGCCATTGCCAGGGCCTGTGGTCTGGAAAATGCCCGTCAGTTAAGGCGTATGCACGCAAGGATCGTACAGCCGGGCGGACGCAGTGAAGCCATGGACAGACTGTTCCCGTATCCCTCGAATGCCGGCAGGGGAAAATAAGCGTATTTTCGCCTGAATCAGTATACACAGCTATGTCGGGCAAGCGGTTTTTCAGGTCAAAAGGTTGACAAAACCGTCGGCCTGTAATAAAAAGTGAACGCTCACTAACAAAACAGGAGGCGAGCCATGCCCAGTTATGACCTTGAACTCGATGCACGTGGATTGAATTGCCCGTTACCGATACTGCGAGCGAAGAAAAGTATCCAGACACTGGAAACCGGT
>NZ_JBTTIO010000025.1:0-19222 GCF_058323355.1 Thiogranum sp. | reverse complement strand
TGCCGTCAGCGCCAACTGTACCGCTGGCGACCACAGCGGCATTGGCGTACACGCGTACGGTACTACCGGCATCCGCCTGGCCAGTGACAACGACCGGATTATCAGTGGTTGGGCTACCCAGTGGGTCGGGAATCGGTGTCGCCGGCGGGTTCAGAGAGACCGGCGGCAGTGCGACCAGTCCGAAGATAGCGCGCTGCAACACTACAACATCGGCGGCATTGATTTGTCCATCCGGCGCGCCGAGTGGCGCGACATCGCCGACCAGCTGTTCGTAGGCATCAGCACTTGTCTACCCGATGGCAATCCTCTGCAGAACCACCAGGTCGCCGGCATTGAGCTGGTCGTCCGGGTTGCCCCGAGGCACGACATCGCCGGCGAGATAATTCGGCGCCCAGGCGGCTGGCGGGACAACCGCCAACAAAAACAGTAATGCGCAGGCGAGGTAGCTGACCGGCCGTTTCATGCAGCGCAAGCCGTAAGCCCGGCCGGGCTAGTCACGTGTGATTCCTGACGTTTGAACATTGACCACCGCCTCCTGCGTCCAGGCACCAGAATCATGCTCACAGAAACGCCTTCGACACCGCAGCGGCGTCAAACTTGGACTGGAGGGGTAGTCATCAGATTCGCGTACACCAACTACTTCTATGCGAAAGAATCCCCATGTTCCTTCAACGATCCGTGAGTTTTCTGGTACAGCGGTTTCACCCTACCAAAGGTGAAATACAGGTGTCAACGCAAGGAGCGGTACTCGCATCAATCCGAATACGCACCCCGCTCGCGCATGCCGCGTTTGGGCCAGCGCCGCTTGGTACACAACCACTGTCCAGGAATCCGACGAATCAGCCCGGCGAGTACTGTATTCATCTCCGCGCTCAGTTGTTCGACGGATTTGTGCTCATTGGTGTCTGCCGCGCACCACGAGATGGACGGGTGCAGCGTAATGCGGAAACGCGCATCGCCAACACGCTCGGTGTGCACCGGCACAATGTCGCACTCGAACTTGCGCGCCAGCCAGGCCGGTAGCGTGGTGGTGGTGGCGTCAAGTCCGGCGAACGGCACCAGCGGTGCATCGTCCACGCGCACGTCCACGTGCAGCCCCACCGATCGTCCCTGTTTCAGGCTCTTCATCAGCCTGCGTAATGCATTCTGTTTGGGCACCAGACCACAACCGAGCTTTTCCCGCTGAGGCATCACCATCGCGTCGAGATACGGATTCACTTGTGGGTTGTAGATCGAATCAACAGGATAACCGAACTGCCGGATACCCCACGACGACAACTCCCAGTTACCAAGGTGCCCGGCAATAAAGATGCAGGGCTTTCCACGGGCGAGAAAATCCGCATCGGTGTTTTCGCAGACGATCTCTATCGCCGGATCGTCACAGCTGCGATCCGTCAGTGCATCCAGATGAATAAACTCGGCCAGGGTTGCGCCAAGATTACCCCACACCTCACGTGCCAGCGCGTCGATCTCCCCGGCGCTCCGCTCAGGGCACATGATGCGCAGGTTGGCGCGTACATTCCGGTGCTTGGCGGTATGTGGTCCGATGGCACGCATAACGTGTCGCCCCAGCGCCGAGGCCCGGGCCGGGGGTAACGCACCTGCCAGCAGCCACAGGCTGCGCAACATGAAGGCTTCCCGCCACCAGCGGAAGCGTGTGGCGGAATTTGCTGGCTTTTGTGCAGTGGATACCGGCTTTCGCCGGTATGACGGGGACGTTGAAGGTTTCTCAGACATCGTAGGCACCCTTCTCGCGCATGCGCTGCTTTGGCCAGCGCCGTTTGGCGCACATCCACTGGTCGGGATGTTCGCGGATACGCTCGCCGATGACCGCATTCATCTGTGTGGTGAGGAAACGCATGGCTTGCTCGTCAGTATTGTCTTCCGGCGCACGTTCAAGCGCCGGATAAAACGTGACACGGAATCTTGCACCCGGCAGCCGCTCGGTGCATACCGGCACTATATCAACACCGGTCTTCAGCGACAGGAAAGCCGGGCCGGTGGTCGTGGTCGCATCCTCACCCAGCAACGGAAACAGTTCCCCATCGTCGACGCGCACATCGACATGCAAACCGACCGAGCGCCCTTGTTTCAGTGCCTTGAGCATGGGACGCAAGGCGTTCTGCTTGGTGATAAAACCGCAATCGAGAACAGACAGGTAATCCTGTACCCGGGCATCGAGATACGGGTTGGTCAGCGGGCTGTAGACCAGGTCGACGGGAAACCCCAGCTGTCGAATGGCGGCGGCCGAGAAATACAGGTTACCGAGGTGCGCGGCAACAAAGATAAAGGGCCGCCTGCCTGACGTGAAATCCGCATCGTCATTTTTACAGACAATGTCGAACTGCGGCTCGCCCTGCCTGCCGACCAGCGTCTCCAGGTGCGGGTATTCAGCCATCACACTACCGATGTTGCGCCATACGCCACGCGCCAGGGCGTTGATGTGCGACGCATCGGGGTCGGAACAGGCCATGCGCAGGTTGGCAACGACATGACGCTGCTTGCCACTGCGCGGGCCGAGCCAGCCGAGCAGGCTGGCGCCGAACGCCGAGGCAGTTTTTGCGGGCAGCCATGACATAACCCCCCAGAACACACGCATCAATGCAGCTTCGGACTTCTGACCTAACCGTGTCAGCCAGGGAAAACGCTCATCGCCTTTCCAGAGCAGCCTCGCCATGTCAGTCAGTCACCGGCACAGGTGGCATGCCAACCGGTGTGCGTCAGGAAACCGGGCACACTCCGCTGTCTGCCCGAACGACGATCATTAAAGGCCAAGCACATCGTGCATGTCATAGAGGCCACCGGGCTGCCCGCTGACCCAGCCAGCCGCACGCACGGCACCGGATGCAAAGGTCATGCGGCTGGACGCCTTGTGGGTGATCTCGACACGCTCACCTTCGGCAGCAAACATGACGGTATGCTCACCGACAATGTCGCCGGCGCGAATGGTTTCAAACCCGATGGTGTTACGCTCGCGCGCACCGGTGATGCCTTCCCGGCCATACACGGCGCAGGTTTTCAGGTCACGCCCCAGTGCATCGGCCACCACTTCGCCCATGCGCAGGGCCGTACCGGACGGCGCATCCACCTTGTGGCGGTGGTGTGCCTCGATGATTTCGATATCGACCTCGTCGCCCAGTACCCGCGCGGCGATGTCGAGCAGCTTGAAACACAGGTTGACGCCAACGCTCATGTTGGGCGCAAACACAATACTGATGTCTTTTGCTGCCTCAGCGATCTGCTGTTTCTGTTCATCACTGAAACCGGTGGTGCCGATGACCATGGACTTGCCGTGACGCCGGCACAGGTCGAGGTGCGCCAGGGTCACAGCCGGTGCGGTAAAATCAATCAGCACATCGAAGTCATCGACAACAGTTTCCGGGTTGTCGCCGATCGCAACGCCCAACTCACCCACCCCCGCCACCACGCCCGCATCGCTGCCGACCAGCTCATGGCCCGGGCGTTCAGTGGCCGCGCCCAGTGACAGCCCCTCGGCGCGCTGGCAGGCATCAATGAGGTTTCGCCCCATGCGACCGGCAGCGCCGGGAACTGCTATGCGTGTCATGCTGCTTTCTCTCTCGTTAGAACTTCACACCGTCAAAGAATTTTTTCACCCCGTCCAGCCAGGAGTGCGCCTGCGGACTGTGCTTCTTGTTGTCTTTCATACTGCCGTCCAGTTCACGCAGCAATTCCCGCTGTTTCGAACTGAGCTTGACCGGCGTTTCCACCACTACGCGACACAACAGGTCGCCGACCACGTTATCGCGCACCGGCTTGACACCCTTGCCGCGCATGCGGAACAGTTTGCCGGTCTGGGTGCCTTCCGGCACCTTCAGCTTGACCCGGCCATCCAGGGTGGGAACTTCCAGTTCACCGCCGAGCGCGGCGGTAGCGAAACTGATGGGTACTTCGCAATACAGGTTTGCATCGTCACGCTTGAAGATCGGGTGTTCCTTGACCTGGATCTGCACGTACAGGTCGCCCGGCGGCCCGCCGTTTTCGCCGGCTTCGCCTTCGTTGGCAAGACGTATGCGATCGCCGCTATCGACACCGGCCGGCACCTTGACCGACAGGGTCTTTTGTTCCTTGATGCGGCCCTGGCCGTGGCAGTCGCCACAGGGATCGCTAATGATCGTCCCTGTGCCCTTGCAACGCGGACAGGTCTGTTGCACCGAGAAGAACCCCTGCTGCATGCGCACCTGGCCATGCCCGCCACAGGTCGTGCAGGTGCTGGGCTTTGTACCCTTTTTGGCGCCGGAGCCTCCGCAGCTCTTGCAACTGGCATAGGTCGGCACACGAATCTTGACCGTGGTACCACGCACCGCGTCCTCAAGCGACAGTTCCAGATTGTAGCGCAGATCGGCGCCGCGATAGACACGTTGCCCACCACCGCCACGACCGCCACCGAAGATATCGCCGAACACATCGCCGAACACATCGCTGAAGCTGGCACCGCCTCCACCGAAGCCACCGCCACCCCCACCGCCCATGGACGGATCGATGCCGGCGTGGCCAAACTGGTCGTAGGCCGCCCGTTTCTGCGCATCGGAGAGGACTTCGTAGGCTTCCTTGGCCTCCTTGAACAACTCCTCGGCCTCGGCATTATCCGGGTTGCGGTCCGGGTGGTGTTTTTGCGCCGCGCGCCGGTAGGCCTTCTTCAGTTCCGCGTCACTGGCGTTTTTGGCAACGCCCAGTACTTCGTAATAATCTCGCTTCGACATAAGTCCAGTTTCTTTGCTTCGTTATTAACCACCAGAACGCCAAGAACGCCAAGGTTAGCACGAAGGCAACACTTGGCGTTCCGGCGGTTCAGCTGTTTCGCGGCGAACCGCGTGAACCACCCCGGTGAAACCACCGGGGCTATGCTCACAACTTACTTGTTATCGTCCTTGACCTCTTCGAACTCGGCATCGACAACATCATCGCCGGCATCCGCCGAGGCTTCGGCCTGCTCACCGCCGGCTGCCGCACCCGCTGCTCCCGCTGCGGCACCTTCGGCACCACCCTTCTCGGCATACAGCTTCTCGGCCAGCTTGCCGGACAACTCGGCCAGTGCTGCCGTTTTGGCTTCGATGGCTTCCTTGTCGTCACCCTTGAGGGTTTCTTTCAGTTCCTCGATGGCCTTGTCGATAGCCGCTTTCTCATCGGCGCTGACCTTGTCTTCGCCCAGATCCTTGAGCGATTTCTCGGTGGCATGGATCATGTTGTCTGCCTGGTTGCGGGCGTCCGCCAGTTCGTGGAACTTGCGATCCTCATCCGCATGCGCCTCGGCGTCCTTCACCATCCGTTCGACCTCTTCATCCGACAGTCCACTGGACGCCTTGATGACGATCTTCTGTTCCTTGCCGGTACCCTTGTCCTTCGCGGACACGTTGAGAATACCGTTGGCGTCGATGTCGAAGGTGACTTCGATCTGCGGTACGCCACGCGGCGCCGGCGGAATATCGGTCAGGTCGAAACGACCCAGCGACTTGTTGGCCGAGGCCATTTCGCGTTCGCCCTGCAGGACATGCACGGTGACCGCATTCTGGTTGTCGTCGGCGGTCGAGAACACCTGCGTCGCCTTGGTCGGGATGGTGGTGTTCTTCTCGATCAGCTTGGTCATAACACCACCCAGCGTTTCAATACCCAGCGACAGCGGGGTGACGTCGAGCAGCAACACGTCCTTGACGTCGCCGCCGAGCACGCCGCCCTGGATCGCGGCGCCAATCGCCACCGCTTCGTCCGGGTTGACGTCCTTGCGCGGCTCCTTGCCGAAGAATGCCTGTACCGCTTCCTGCACCTTGGGCATACGTGTCTGACCACCGACCAGGATGACGTCGTCGATTTCACCGACGGACATGCCGGCATCCTTGAGTGCCAGTTTGCACGGATCGATGGTACGGGTAATCAGGTCCTCGACCAGCGATTCCAGCTTGGCACGGGTGATCTTCAGGTTCATGTGCTTGGGACCGGTCGCATCGGCCGTGATGTACGGCAGGTTGATATCGGTCTGCTGGCTGGAAGACAGCTCGATCTTGGCCTTTTCCGCCGCTTCTTTCAGACGCTGCATGACCAGCGGGTCACCGCGCAGGTCGATACCCTGGTCCTTCTGGAACTCATCGGCCAGGTAGTCGATCAGGCGCTTGTCGAAGTCCTCGCCACCGAGGAAGGTGTCACCGTTGGTGGACAGCACTTCAAACTGGTGCTCGCCATCGATCTCGGCGATTTCGATAATGGAGATATCGAAGGTACCGCCGCCTAGGTCGTAGACGGCGATCTTGACGTCGCCGCGCTTCTTGTCCATGCCATAGGCCAGCGCCGCCGCGGTCGGCTCGTTAATAATACGCTTGACGTCCAGGCCGGCGATCTTGCCGGCGTCCTTGGTGGCCTGGCGCTGGGAATCATTGAAGTAGGCCGGCACGGTAATAACCGCCTCGGTGACATCTTCACCCAGGTAGTCTTCCGCAGTCTTCTTCATTTTCTGCAGCACGCGGGCCGCGACTTCCTGCGGCGCCATCTTCTTGCCATTCACTTCCACCCAGGCATCGCCATTGTCGGCCTTGATGATCTTGTAAGGGACAAGCTCCATGTCCTTCTGGACTTCGGCATCTTCAAAGCGACGCCCGATCAGGCGTTTGATGGCAAACAGGGTATTGGCCGGATTGGTAATCGCCTGGCGCTTGGCCGCCTGGCCCACCAGTACCTCGTCACCGTCGGCAAAGGCAACGACAGAAGGCGTGGTGCGATCACCTTCGCTGTTTTCAATGACACGGGGTTCACCACCTTCCATCACTGCGACGCAGGAATTGGTGGTTCCGAGGTCTATTCCGATTATTTTGCCCATTTGCTTGTCTCTCCTGGATTCAGATTCTGTTCAATTCAATTCTGTTAAAAAACGCTCAACTGTTTCCCTAGTTGGGGGCGCCAGCCGGTTTTTCAAGCCTTTTCATCGAGCGTGCTGCCGGCGGGGGCTTTTGACACCATCACCATAGCCGGTCGAATCAGCCGGTCATTCAGCAGGTAACCCTTCTGCATCACGGCGATTACCGTGTTCGGTTCCACATCGTCACGTTCCTGCATGGACATAGCTTCGTGATAATCTGGATTAAATTTTTCATTTATCGGGTTGATTTCTTTAATATTAAACTTCTCCAGTACGGACCCCAGCATCTTCAGGGTCAACTCACTGCCTTCAATCAGTTTTTCCACATCGTGGTTTTCGGAAGCCGCCGCCAGGCCCATTTCAAGGCTGTCCTTGACCGGCAAAAGTTCAGCGGCGATTTTTTCCAGGGCAAACTTGTGTGCGTTGACCAGCTCGCGTTCGCTGCGTTTGCGCAGGTTATCGATCTCGGCCTGCAGGCGCAGGCACTGGTCCCAGTGCTCATCGGCCTTGTTGCGCGCGTCGGTCAGCAGCGCATGCAACTCCTCGTGATCCGGATCGCCCGATTCATCAGCCGTCCCGCTTGTTGCGCCTGCTTCTGTGGCAATGTCCTGCTCGTCTTCCGGCGCTACACCCTGTTCCTTAGCCATTTGATACCTCTTTAATAACCAGTATGTTATTCAACTGTTCTCATGTTGTATGTTACCAGTACGCCTGTACACAACGCCTGGCTGAAGCGCCAATATGGGGCCTAATCCCTGGGATTCAAGGCCGCACTCAGAATCCGCGCCGTGGCATCCACGATGGGAATGACCCGCTCGTAAGCCATGCGTGTGGGGCCGATGACGCCCAGCACACCGAGCACCTTGCCATCCACGGTATAAGGCGCCGTCACCAGGCTGCACTCGTCGAGCATCTGGTAGCCGGATTCCTCACCGATAAAAATCTGTATACCCTCACTCTCCACACACTTGTCCAGCAACCCGAGGATTTCACGTTTTTCATCGAATGCCTCGAACAACTGACGCAGCGAGGTGACATTACACAACTCGTCACAGTTCATCAGGTTGGCCTGACCGGCCAGTACGTAGTCACTGCCCTTTTCCGCCTCGCCCAGCATCTTGTCGGCCATGGTCATGGCGGTTGTCATCATGCGGTTGAGGTTTTCGCGCGTCTCCTTCAACTCGGCAATCAATGTGGCGCGTACGTTGTGCAGCTCCTTGCCGGCAAACTGTTCGTTCAGGAAGTTTGAATACTGTTGTAACTCGGCGGCGCTGTAGTCACGCTCGGTATTGAGAATGCAGTTCTGCACCTCGGTATCGCTGATGACCAGGATCGCCAGCACCTTGCGGTTTGACAGAGGCAGGAATTCGAGCCGCTGCAGCGATGCATGCTCGTGCCTTGGCAGAGTCACCACGCCTGCCAGCCGGGTAACATCCGACAGCAGGCTGGAGGCTGTTTCCACCAGCTCACGGCTGTCGCCTTCAATATCGAGATTTTCCTGCAGCTCATCGATGGTCTGCTGTTCCAGCGGCTTGACGGAAAGCAGCGTATCCACAAACAGGCGGTAACCCTGCACCGTGGGCACGCGGCCCGCCGAGGTGTGCGGAGAACGCACCAGCCCGAGGTCTTCCAGGTCGGCGATGACATTGCGGACTGTCGCAGGGCTGAGTTTCAGGCCGGCATCGCGCGCCAGCGTGCGCGAGCCCACGGGCTGGCCTTCGCGTATATAGCGTTCGGTAAGCGCTTTCAGAAGATGTTGCGCGCGTTCGTTCAGCTCGGCAGCCACAGCCTTCATCAACCTCGACTCGGATTCTCAGGGCGCAACTTTAGCACTCTTGCGCCGGGAGTGCTAACAACGCATCCCGGCAAGACAGTTGGCGCAACGCCGCGGAACCGATAGCATTAGCCCGACATGAGTACCTGCTTCCACACCATTGGCCTGATCGCCAAACCCGGCGATGCCGCCGTCGCCAGCACCCTGACAACGCTATCGGGCGAGCTGGAACGCCGCGCGCTGCCGGTACTGCTGGATACGACGGCAGCCGCCTATTTTGAATCTCCCGCGGCCGAGGTGGTGGAACGTACCGAGCTCGCCGCCCGCTGCGACCTCGCCATTGTCGTCGGCGGGGATGGCACCCTGCTCAATGCCTCGCGCAGCCTCGCCGGGGCGGACGTACCAGTGCTGGGCGTCAACCTGGGACGACTGGGGTTTCTCGCCGATGTATCGCCCGACGAAATGTGCGAGCGCCTGAATGAAATCCTGGCCGGCGACTACGAGGAAGAACAACGCTCGCTGTTGCACGCCACCGTGGTACGCGACGACAGCCTCATCAGCGAAAGCGATGCACTCAACGATGTGGTGGTACACAAATGGGACATCGCGCGCATGATCGAGGTTGATACCCATATCGACGACCGTTTCCTCCATACCGTGCGCGCCGACGGGCTGATTGTATCGACACCGACCGGCTCGACGGCCTATGCGCTGTCCGGCGGCGGCCCGATTCTCGACCCGGCGCTGGACGCACTGGTGCTGGTACCGATCTGTCCGCACACGCTGAGTAATCGCCCTATCGTGGTCAGTGACCAGGTGCGGATCGACATCCGCCTGCACACGGATAACGATAACAAGGCCCAGGTCACCTGTGACGGTCAGGTCAACTTTCCCCTGGTGGGTGGCGACCTGATCCGTATTCGCCGCAAGGACCATGACTTGCGACTGATCCATCCACGCGGCCACGATCACTTCGACATCATGCGCAAGAAACTGCGCTGGGCCGAGCAGCCCTGATGCTGGTTTCACTGCACATTCGCGACTTCGCCATTATCGACGAACTGGAAGTCGAACTGCAGCGCGGCATGACCGCACTGACCGGCGAGACCGGCGCCGGCAAGTCCATCCTGCTCGATGCGCTTGGCCTGCTGCTCGGCGACCGGGCCGATGCGGGTACCGTGCGCCACGGTGCCGAACGCGCCGACCTCAGCGCCAGTTTCGACATCAGCCGGCTCGACCGTGCGTGCCACTGGCTGCAGGCGCAATCACTGGATCTTGATGACGAATGCCAGCTGCGCCGCGTGATTGCCCGCGAAGGCCGCTCACGCGCCTATATCAATGGCACCCCCGTGCCACTGCAACGGTTGCGCGAACTGGGTGAACACCTGGTCGATATCCACGGTCAGCACGAACACCAGTCATTGATGAAACACGACCTGCAGCGCCAGTTGCTGGACCGGCACGGCAAACACGACGCCACACTCAAACAGCTTTCCACGCTGCACGACAACTGGAAACGCGTGCAACAGGACATCGACGCCATCGTCGGCAGCGGCAACGACCGCGACTCGCGACTGGAGTTCCTGCGCTTTCAGCTGCGAGAGCTGGACGAACTCGCCCCACAGTCTGGTGAAGTGGAAACCCTGCACGAGGAACTGGCGCGCCTGTCCAACGCCGGTCAGTTACTGGAAACCTGTGCCAGCCACACGGAATCGCTGTACGACGCCGACCGTTCAGCACACAGCCAGCTCGGTCAGGCCATCAACGACCTGGCGCCGCTGACGACCATCGACCCCTCGCTCAGGGAAGCCAGTGAGTTATTCAACAATGCGCTCATTCAGCTGGAAGAAGGTATCGATCTGTTGCGTGACTACCGCGATCGGGTGGAACTCGATCCGCAACGCCTGCAGGAGGTCGAACAACGTATCGATGCCCTGCACAAGGTAGCGGCCAAACACCGTATCGAAGCGGAAACCCTGCCCGACTTTCACCAGCGTCTTGCCGCTGAACTTGAGCAACTGGAGCAGGCGGACCAGCGCCTCGACGCACTGGAACAACAACGGCGGACACTGGAAAGCGACTATAAAAAAGCCGCCGGGAAACTGCACAGGCAACGCATCAAGACGGCAAGGCAGCTTTCGAAACAGGTCAGCAAAGCCATGCAGACACTGGGCATGAATGGCGGCCAGCTGGACATCGAGGTCAGGGAAACCCCTTCACACAAGCTGTCGCCGCTGGGCAGCGACCAGATTGAATTCCAGGTCAGCGCCAACCCGGGGCAGCCACCCGCCCCGCTGGCGAAAGTGGCCTCCGGCGGTGAACTGTCGCGTATCAGCCTCGCCATCCAGGTGATTGCGTCCGAAGCCAGCGATATCCCGACACTGATCTTCGACGAAGTCGACAGCGGCGTGGGCGGTGCGGTCGCCGATACCGTCGGGCAGCAACTTCGGGCGCTCGGTAAACACCGCCAGGTGCTGTGTGTCACGCACCTGCCGCAGGTGGCCTCACAGGCACACCAGCATTTACAGGTCACCAAACTGACCGGCGAACAGTCCACGCGTACGCACATTCGCGTACTGGACAGCGACGAGAAAGTGGAAGAAATCGCCCGCATGCTGGGCGGGCAGACGATATCGCAGGCCACACTGGACCATGCCCGCGATATGCTGGGACAGTTGAGCTAGTCTTTCAGGTTCGGGCAGTTCTCGCGGGTGCAGTCGCCGTAAATAATCAGCGAATGGTCGCGGATGGTGAAGCCTTCCTTTTTCGCCACGGCCTCCTGGCATGTCTCGATGGTTTCGTCGAAAAACTCCACCACCTTGCCACAGCGAGTGCAGACGATGTGGTCGTGGTGGTGTCCTTCGTTCATTTCGAACACCGAGTGTCCGCCCTCGAAATGATGGCGGTTTACCAGCCCGGCCGTCTCGAACTGGGTCAAAACCCGGTACACGGTGGCCAGACCAATATCCTCTTTCGCATCCAGCAGGCGTTTGTACACGTCTTCCGCGCTCATGTGGCGCGTGTCGCTGGTTTCGAGAATTTCGAGGATCTTCATCCTCGGCAGGGTGACTTTCAGCCCCGCCTTGCGCAGATCACTGGATTCCAATGTTTTTTCTTCCCGTCAGGCATATTCAAAACCGGCCGTATCGTTTATCATCGCGCCCTTCTTTGACAGAGCGAACCGGTCCCGTTGTTGATGCGAAAGCTTCTCACTCTTATTGCCATCATTGCAAGTTTTTTGCTCGCCTCCTGCTCCGGCGACCCCATCGTCAGCCGCCTGCCGTGGGTCTACAAGATCGAGATCCAGCAGGGCAATGTGCTGACGCAGGACGCCGTCAACCAGCTGCGCACCGGTATGACCCGGCGCCAGGTGCAGTTCATTCTGGGAACCCCGCTGATTGCCGACCCGTTCCATGCCGACCGCTGGGACTACTATTATCTGTACAAACCAGGAACCCGGGGTGAAGGGGAAGAACGCAGCGACCACCTGACGGTGTTTTTCGAGGAAGACAGCCTGGTGCGTATGGATGGCACCCTGCTACCCGACCCGAATGCCCCCTCGGAACCACCCAACCGGCTGGTGACGGTCAATGTTCCACCCCAGGAAATCGACAACCCGGGCATCCTGACGCGCTTCTGGCGCTGGATTACCTTCAGCAGTAGCGAGCCGGCACAGGAACCCTTCCGCCCCGACAGCGGCCCGGTCGACAACCACACCCACTCGCACTAAAGGTCACCGCCGCCCTTGCCCATGCGCTTGCCCTGCGCCGCGCGCTGCTTGCGGACCTCCTTGGGGTCGGCAAGCAGCGGGCGGTAGATTTCCACCCGGTCACCGGGCGCCAGCAGCTGGTCGGGCTTCTTCAGTTTGCCGAATATACCCAGTTTGAGCGTGTTCATATCAATCTCGGGGAAGCGCTGCCTGATACCCGACAGCTCAACCGCCTGCAATGCAGTTGTACCCTCCGGCACTTCCAGCCGCAAAATAACCTGCTCTTCAGGTTTGGCGTACACCACCTCGATCGGTATCAGGGATTCAGCCATAGATTTCCACCGCGCGTCGATGAAAGGAATCCACCAGTGAATTCGCCACCTGGCTGAACACCGGCCCCACCACCATGCCAAGCATACGACTGGCAAACTCGAACTCGAGATCCAGCGACACCTTGCAACCATCTTCACCCAGCGCATCAAAACGCCAGAAACCATCGAGGCGCCTGAATGGCCCTTCCACCAGGCGCATCTCGATCATCTTGTTTTTCTGGTTGCGGTTGCAGGTGGTAAACGCCTTCTCGACACCACCCTTGGATAACTCGATGGTTGCGCGCACTTCATCTTCCGTGCGTGACAGGATACGCGCGCTCTTGCACCAGGGCAGGAATTCCGGGTAGGCCTCGATATCGTCCACCAGCGCAAACATCTGTGCCGGCGAATAGGGTACCAGCGCGGACTTGTTGATCAATGTCATGGCCGCACCTGCCCGGAACGAAACAGGTGCTCGAAATCAACCAGCCCGGTGACATTGAGGAACACGATAATGACCGCGGTCGGCGTGACATAGCGCACCAGAAAGTGCCACAGCATATAGCCTGCGCCATCGCCCATATCCAGTTCCTGCACACTGTCCTGGCGTCGCATCACCCAGGCGCTGAACAGCGCGATCGCCAGTCCACCCAGCGGCAGCATAATGTTGGCCGTGAGGTAATCCAGCAGGTCAAATATGGTCGACGTCTCGAAGATTGATATAAACGACAACGGGTGTATATCAGACCAGCGATTGAATGACAGGATGGTCAGCAGGCCGGCACCCCAGGTCGCCGTGCCGGCATACACCGAGGCATGCACACGTGTTACGCCCTTGTTTTCCACCAACCAGGCCACCGCCGGTTCAATCAGCGAAATCGCCGAGGTCCAGGCGGCAAATACCAGCAATAGAAAGAACAACGCGCCGAACAACGCGCCACCGGTCATGTGCCCAAAAGCGATAGGCAGGGTCTGGAAGATCAGTCCCGGACCGGCACCCGGCTCAAGACCGCTGGAAAACACTATGGGGAAAATCGCCATGCCCGCCAGCAGGGCCACCAGCGTATCCAGCAGGGCAATCGTAATACTGGTACGCGCTACCGAGGCACGGTCCGGCAGGTAGGAGCCGTATACCATAATAGCGCCCATACCGAGACTGAGCGTAAAAAAGGCATGCCCCATCGCAATCAACACACCGTTGGCGTCGATTTTGCTGAAGTCCGGTGTAAACAGGAACCTTAACCCCTGGTCAAACGCACCACTGGCCATGGCGTAACCGTCGAGCAACAGCAGCAGCACGAACAGTGCCGGAACCAGGTAACGCACGGCCTGTTCCAGCCCGCTTTTCACCCCCCGCGCCACCACGATCATGGTCATCACCATAAAAATAGTATGCCAGGCCAGTAGCCGCTCGGGGTCTTCCGTCAGCTGGGTAAAAATACTGCCGACACCCTCCGCCGTTGCACCGGTAAAAGCACCTGACATGGAACGGAATACGTAGGCCAGCGCCCAGCCGGCAATGACGCTGTAATAGGACAGGATCAGGAAACCCGCCACCACGCCGGCCCAGCCCAGCCAGCGCCAGGCGGAATGCGCATTGGCTTCGGCAGCCAGTGCGCGCATGGTATTGATCGGGCTCTGCCGCCCGCGCCGCCCGAGCATCACTTCGGCCATCATGATCGGTATGCCGATCAGGGCAATACAGGCCAGGTACACCAGCACAAAGGCACCGCCACCATGTTCGCCGGCAATGTAGGGGAATTTCCAGATATTGCCCAGGCCGACCGCCGAACCCGTTGCCGCCAGTACGAACGCCAGTCGACCGGACCAGCTGCCGTGTATCGATTTTCGTGGTTGAGTCATACATCGATTGTCCGGAAAATCCACTGCCAGCTCAAGCGATTAAGTGCGTATAATGGGTACATGGCAAAATCCGGCAAAAAGAAATCGAAATCCGGTGCAGGCAGCAGCACCATTGCGCTCAACAAAAAAGCGCGCCACGACTACACACTGAGCGACCGGCTGGAAGCCGGCATTGCGCTGGAAGGCTGGGAGGTGAAAAGCCTGCGTGCCGGCAATGTGCAGATGGTGGACAGTTACATCCTGCTCAAGAACAACGAGGCGTACCTGTTCGGCTGCCTGATCACCCCGCTGCCGACCGCCTCCACGCACATCCACCCCGACCCGCGACGCACCCGCAAGCTGCTGCTGCACCGCCACGAGATCGACCGGCTGGTCGGCGCAGTGGAGCGCAAGGGTTTCTCACTGATCCCCACGGCAATGTACTGGAAACGTGGCCGCGCCAAGCTGGAGATTGCGCTCGCGAAAGGCAAGAAAGAACACGACAAGCGCACCTCGATCAAGGAGCGGGACTGGAAGCGCGACAAGCAGCGCATCCTGAAAGGCCGCTAGGCGATTACAGCTCGACCGGCTAAAAAAAACACGGATAGCTCAACCCTCATGACGCTTACGCAACGAAACACCCTCTCCGATGGAACACCTGACTGAGCTCGGCATCGCGCTGGTAATCGGGCTGCTGGTCGGCATCGAACGCGGCTGGACGGAACGCACGGCCGAAGAAGGCAGCCGTATTGCCGGTATCCGCACATTCGGGTTGCTGGGGCTACTGGGTGGGCTGTGGGCGTTGCTGGCCGAAGACATGGGCGACATACTGCTTGGCGTCGCTTTCCTTGCGCTGACCGCCATCCTGGCTGCTGCCTACTGGCGCGAACGCCAGGTTGATCAGGACCTTGGCATTACCACACTGGTTGCAGCACTGGTGACCTTTGCACTGGGCGCACTGGCGATTCGTGGCCAGATCCACATCGCCATCACCGGTGCTGTCGTCACCGTTACCTTGCTAAGCCTCAAACCCGCACTGCACGGCTGGCTGCGTCGTCTGGCGCCGGAAGAGTTTTACGCAGCCCTTAAACTGTTACTGATTTCGGTCGTCCTGCTACCCATACTACCGAACCAGGGCTTCGGCCCGTGGCAGGCCCTCAATCCCTACCAGGTCTGGTGGATGGTGGTCCTGATCGCCGGGCTGTCATTTGCCGGCTACCTGGCGATGAAACTGGTCGGCACCGAACGCGGTATTCTGTTGACCGGACTGTTTGGCGGCGTGGTTTCCTCCACCGCAACCACCCTGACATTCTCGCGACTTGCCAGGCAGATGGATATGGGCCGGCTGCTGGCTGTCGGTGTACTGGTTGCGTCGACAACCATGTTTCCGCGTGTACTGATCGAAGTCAGCATTATCAATCCCGCCCTGTTGCCCCGGCTTGCGGCCCCCCTTGGCCTGATCACGTTTGTCGCGGCCGGCTACTGCTTCTGGCTGTGGCGCAGTATCGACAACAGCCATAACGCCGCGACATTGCGTCTGAAGAACCCTTTGCAGCTCGGATCTGCATTGCAATTCGGTCTACTACTGGCCGTTATCATGCTGCTGGCCGAAGCCTTCCGCGCCTGGCTGGGCGAAACCGGCATCTACCTGCTGGCCACGGTATCGGGGCTGGTCGACGTTGACGCCATCACCCTGTCACTGGCCAATATGGCACGCGGCGACCTGGCCGCCGAGGTCGCCGCACGTGCCATCCTGCTGGCCACGCTGGTCAATACACTGGTGAAAGGGATGCTGGTATTTTTTATTGCAGGCGGCAGCATGGCGAAACATTTTGCGCCGGGACTGATTCTGATACTGGCGACCGGGGCAGGCAGCCTGTTTTTGCTTCAGACCATGTGAGCCCTGGAGGCAGAAAACAACCGCAACTCCTGCATCAAGAAGCCGATGTCCGGCAACCCGGAGGGTGTGGTATAATCACTCTCGTTCCAATGGGGGCGACCTGGCTTCGACGTGGGTTGCGAAACCTGAGGTGCATGCCGAGGGACAGATTACCTCGTAAATCCAGCTGTAACACTTATAGTTGCCAACGACGACAACTACGCTTTAGCCGCTTAAAAACCGGTGTAAAGCCTTCGGCCCGGCGTGTGCCTGTACGCCCGGATCACCGGAGTCATCCCATACAGGATCGCGCTGAAGTTAGTCCGGGACGGATGCGCTAAAACCTGATCCGGAATCGCTGTCTGTTTTCCCTGCCCGTCGGGTAGCAGCCAGTTAAATTTAAAGACGTGGATAAGCATGTAGAGCCAACGGCAGAGGACTTGCGGACGCGGGTTCGATCAACAAGGGTCGCCTTTACCCGTAAGGGTAAAGTGAATAACGGGGCTCACATCGGTGAAACCTAACGCAGCACAGGCTGCCAGGGCAATACCGAGGGGTAGGAAGAGGGCTAACCTCAGGCCTGCCCTGTAGAGACTCATAGACCGGCTGAGTTCAGGTGAACAGAGCCGGCACTAGGATTTGCCGTAAAACCACACGGTGAATAACACGCCCCGCCCCCCTAATTTGGGGTCAGAGTAAAATTTAGAAATAAATTTTACTCTGACCCCAAATTAGGGGGTGAAGGTATAGTCCAGCCCATTCCGAAAGGTTTGGATACGCTGTCCCGCCGCCTCCACCAACACGATAGCCCCGGCATGATGTCGGGGCTATTTTTTATCTGGTACACAAGGTACGTGCGAGGAAATCTGGTTAACCATTGATACTCACTTCTGATCCTCCCATGGCCGAACTTCATTTTCACGACGTCCCCCTGTGTCAGCATAGATGTCCGGTCAACTGAAATGAAGAGTACCAGTAACAGGGGACGGAAAGTGAACGAGGAATGCCACGCTACAGTGAAGACTTCAAAGAGCAGATTGTCCGTAAAATGATGCCGCCAAACGCCCAGTCGGTGGCCCAGCTCAGCCGGGATAGCGGCGTCAGTGAGCAGACCCTTTATAATTGGCGAAACCAATATCGTCATGAGGGGAAAGCGGTGCCAGCAGATCCATCGAATCCAGAGAACTGGAGTGGAGAGAACAAATTAGCGGTGGTTATTGAGACGGCATCGCTGAACGAGGAGCAACTTTCAGAATATTGCCGCCGCAAGGGGCTGTACCCAGAACAGGTTGCCCGTTGGAAAGCGTCGGCCATCGCCGGTAATGAGGCATCGCGTCCACTGACGAAAGCGGAAATACAGGCAGTGAAGAAGGAGCGCAAGAAGAACCGCCGTCTGGAAAAGGAGCTGACCCGCAAGGACAAGGCCCTGGCGGAGGCGGCAGCGTTACTGATACTCCAAAAAAAAGCCCAGGCGATCTGGGGGGAGTCCGAGGACGAATGATTACGCCGGAGACTTGCAAGACCGTCATAGCGTTGGTGCGTGATGCAGTGGATGCGGGTGCGCGTCGGGAGCAGGCCTGTCAGGTGCTGGAGCTCCCGGTACGCACGCTGCGCCGCTGGGAGCAGCGATTGCGAGACGAGCGGCTGGAGGACCAACGCAAGGCGGCAGCCGCGCAGCGTGTGCCGGCGAACAAACTGACACACGAAGAGCGCACACGCATACTGGACGTCTGTAACCAGCCGGAATACAAGAGTTTGCCCCCAACCCAGATCGTCCCAAGGCTGGCTGACGAAGGGCGCTACATTGCGTCGGAGTCGAGCTTCTACCGCGTCCTGCGGGATGCCGAACAGTCGAACCGCCGGGGACGAGCGGAGGTGCCGAGAACCGTAGCAAAGCCCAAGGGCTATCAGGCGACGGGGCCGAATCAGGTGTGGAGTTGGGATATTACCTACCTGGCCGCGAGTATCCGGGGTGTGTTCCATCGACTCTACCTGGCTGAGGATATCTTCAGCCGCAAGATCGTCGGCTGGGAGATCCACGAGAATGAGACGGCAGAGTATGCCAGTCTGTTGATCCGTAAGGCCTGTCTGGCCGAAGGAATTCATGAAGACGGGCTAGTGCTGCACTCGGATAATGGAAGTCCGATGAAGGGGGCAACCATGCTGGCGACCCTGCAGAAGCTGGGGATCATCCCTTCGTTCAGCCGTCCATCGGTGAGTGATGATAATCCCTACTCGGAGAGTCTGTTCCGCACGCTGAAGTACACACCGGCCTACCCGGCAAAGCCCTTCGAGAGCATCGAGGCAGCCCGCCAGTGGGTGCACCGGTTTGTGCAGTGGTATAACAGTGAGCACCGTCACAGCGCCATTCAGTACGTCACGCCGAACCAACGCCACGAGGGGATGGATACCGCGTTGCTGTCCGCACGGAAAGTCGTCTATGAAGAGGCAAAAAAGCGAAATCCGGCGCGCTGGTCTGGCGACACGAGAAACTGGCAACCGGTCTCCGAGGTATGGCTTAATCCACCCAAAGAATCGCAGGCCCAACAGTCATGTGAACCAGAGGCTGCTTGAATGATTGACCGGACATCTTTGTTGACAAACACCGCTGGGGCGCGTCAGTTGAATGTTGGTCAGCGTTGGCAAGCTTTATAGTCATTTTAAATCAATTGCTTAGCTCTTGTTTGATGCTACTGAACCACTCTGGTCGCTACGCTGGAATAACCACTTTCAAGACCCATAACATCTCTGGTAGTGATCACAAAGTAGTACGTGCCTACTGGCAAGTCGGAAACAGTGACTGAAGTGGTATTGGCGTCATTGATATCGACCGAATTCGGGT
>NZ_JBTTIO010000024.1:0-9935 GCF_058323355.1 Thiogranum sp. | reverse complement strand
GCTGAGCCCGAACTTGACGCCCAGCTCGCGGGCAAAGTCGTTGTTGGCCAGCACAATACGTGACTCGATCAGCACCTGACGCACCGGGATATCCAGGCGTGATACCAGGCGGCGGATCTGCCCCAGTTTTTCCGCTGTATCCTGTACAAGCAGCGTATTGGTGCGCACGTCCACAGAGACTTTGCCGCGATCTGACATTTGCGAGCTGTCCTCACTGCTTAACAGCTCGGCAAGGTCGGTGGCTTTGGCGTAGTTGACCTGAATAAGGTCAGAGTACAATGGCGCCAGTTCCTCAATCTGCTTTATCGATTCGAGTTCGAGTTTCTCGCGTGCAGCGATTTCCTCACTCGGGGCGATCAGGATAACGTTGCCATTTTCACGCTTGGCCAGGCCCTTGGTCTTCAGCACGATATCCAGCGCCTGGTCCCAGGGGACATTCTGCATGCGCAGGCTCAGGTTGCCGGTCACTGAGTCGCTGACCACGATGTTCTGGCCGGTAAAGTCGGACAGCAACTGGAGTACCGAGCGGACCTCGATGTCCTGGAAGTTCAGGGACAGGCGTTCGCCGGTATAACCGAACTTCTCTTTTTTGGCCTGCTCTTTTTCTTCCTTGGTGGTTTCACGGATTTCTACCGTGAACTGGTTGTCAGTCTGGTAGGCAAGATGTTCATACTCACCGATCGGAGTAATTTCCATACGTACCTTGTCACCCTGGCTTTCGGTGTCAATCAGTTTGACCGGGGTGGCAAAATCCGTGACATCAAGGCGGCGTTGCAGCTCTTCCGGCAGGGAGGCGCCATTGAATTCCAGTATGATCTTGCCAGCTTCCTGTCGCATGTCGACGGGAATGGAGGGGTCGGAGAGCGTTACCACGACACGGCCTTCACCCTGTTCACCACGACGGAAATCAATGCCTGTAACAGCCGGAGCGATGCTCGCCGCGGCTGTTCCTGTAGCGGCGGCAGGCGCTGAAGACGTGATTCGCTGGCCACCGGTACCGAGAACAACAATAATCCGGTTTCCATCAGTGCGTGTTTCGTAGGGCACCATTTCAAAAAGATTCAGTACGACACGGGTACGGCCCTTGACCTCGACAGCGGTAACACTCTTCGCCGGACCGATGCCAATGGCCTGCGAGCGTTTCGAGAGTTCGCTTTTCGTCGCCGGCAGGTCGAAGGCAATGCGCGCCGGGTTATCGATGGTAAAACTTGCGGGGTTGGAGACGGGCTTGCTGAGTTCGAAAGTAATCTGAACCTGGTTACCCGGAAGTCCCGCAAAATTGATACTTTTCAGTGTGTTCAGCTGTGGTGCAGCGGCAACTGCCGTTTGCAGGCAGGCAACAAGCAGTAACATGCCCAGAACCAGAATACTGTTCAGCATCCTGTTGGTCGGCCTGTTTGATCCTCGCGCAGCATCCTTCCACATTGTGTGAATTGCATTCATCGTTTTTATCTCCAATTACTCGCTGAGTGCCAGAGATGCCTGGCGTTCAATCCATCCCCCGAGGCCATCAGGCACGATCTCGGTTACTTCAACTTCGGATTCTGTGATATTGACTATCTTGCCAAAATTCTGGCCAATATAGTTTCCGGGCTTGACGCGATGTATGGTGCTGTCACTCATGCGTACCAGTGCCCATGATGTCCCGTCGCGACCGAGCGTTCCCACCATACGCAGGCCATCCAGCGGTTCGGATTCAAGTGGTTCGCGGGGACGGTTGAAGTCGGGCGAGATGCCGCCGTTCGAAGCCTGTGCCACCTGTGATTTTGGCGTTGAGTAGCTTGGCGGCGTAAACGGGTCGCGCGCGTCCATCGCCTGGTACAGGTGTGTTTCAAACGGTGAAAATTCAGGCAACGGCTCAACCCGTGCATGCTGCCTTGACTTCACGCTTTCGACATAGCTGCGCAGGTCTTCGGTGTTGTTTCCGGCGCAGCCCACGATGCTGCCGGCCAGCAGGCCAGCCATGGTGATACGCGCAAATGAATTCAGTTTTCCCAGCGAATAATGAATCATTGGGCGCCCCCTTCCTCTTCTTCATCCATGTAACGATAGGTCTTCGCAAGGATGTCCATGGTCAGCTTGCCTTCCTTGTTTTCAGTGATGTTCACATCGTGAACCGTAACAATACGCGGCAGTGCGGCCACACCACTGACGAACTCGCCAAACTCGTGGTAGTCACCCTTGACACGAATGCTTATCGGAAGTTCTGCATAGAACTCCCTGGGGACTTCGGCCTGTGGTTTGAACAGCTCGAATTCCAGCCCGGCGGCAAGACCGGTCTGTGAGATGTCCACCAGAAGTTCTGCAACTTCCGTCTTGTTGGGAAGCTGTCGCAGCATGGCGCCGAACGATTCGCGCATTTCCGCCAGTTGTTGCTCGTAGGCTTCCAGGTTGGCGGCTTTCCTTGCACGGTTCTCGAAGGTGGTTCGCAATTCGACTTCCTTGCGTTCGGATTTTTCGAGTTGGGCGCGCTGGTCCTTGATGTCGAGCCAGTAGCCCGCACCCAGTACGCCGACGAAGACCAGTGCAATAACAAACACCCTGGCCGGCAGTGGCCAGTTGGCGATATTGCTCAGGTCGAGTTCATTGAGTTCCGAGAGATCCATCAGCTGTTTTCCTCCACGTCTTCCGCAGACGGGATAATCTGGTCGGCACGCAGCACAAAGGTTGCGGTCCGGCGGTTGTCTTCTTCCCTGGTTTCGATAACATCGAGACGGGGTTTGCCTATCCACTGCGAGTTATCGATGTTACGCATGTAGGCTGAAACCCTGGCGTTCGACTGGGCGACGCCGCTCATGGTAAGGCCGGTTCCCTTTTGCGAAATCGAGTTAAGGAAAACGCCGTCGGGCAAGGTATAAACCAGTTCATCCATCAGGTGGACACTCTGGGGACGACTGTGCTGCAACTGCTGGATGATATCCATACGTGCGAGCAGAGCGGTCTTGGTTTTCTCAAGATCCTTGATCCTGGCTATTTTCTCATCAAGCGCGGCGATCTCGGCGTCGAGGAACTTGTTACGGTTGTTCTGCTGCTCGATAAGTCCGTTTATCTGCATGTGTGTCAGCAGAATCAGCAGGCCAGCGACAATGGCCGTTCCAACGCCAATAACAGCGAACTGCTGCTGTTTCTCTTTGCGAAGTTCTTCGCGCCAGGGGAGTAGATTGATATGAGCCATTAGTCGAAACTCCTCAGTGCCAGCCCGCAGGCAATCAGTAGTGCGGGTGCATCGTTACTCAGTGACTGTGGCTTCACGCGTGAAGACAGCGACATGGATGCGAAAGGATTGGCAACCAGGGTTTCTACACCGAGGCGCTCCTGCAACAGATCGGTAATGCCCGGAACCGAGGCGCTGCCACCGGCGAGGATGATCTGTTCAACGCTGTTGTACTTGCTGGAACCGAAGAAAAACTGCAGGGAACGGCTGACCTGCTGGCACATGGCTTCCTTGAAGGGTTCCAGCACCTCGGGTTCGTAGTTCTCCGGCAGGCCGCCCTGGCGTTTCGCCATGCCGGCTTCTTCAAAGGAAAGCCCGTAACGACGCATGATTTCCTCGGTGAGCTGTTTGCCACCGAAGACCTGGTCGCGGGTATAAATCAGCTTGCTGTCGTGCAGCACATTAAGCGTGGTCATGGTGGAGCCCACATCAATGACCGCTACAGTCTTGTCGGAACCGTTATCCGGCACCTGGTCCTGCAACAACTGGAAGGCGTTCTCCGCGGCGTAAGCTTCGACATCGACCACCTTGATGTCGAGACCGCCGTTTTCAACCGCGGCGGAGCGCATATCGATGGTTTCCGTGCGGCAGGCCGCCAGCAGGACATCCACCGTATCCGGGTTGTTGTCAGAGGCGCCGAGGACCTCAAAGTCCAGGCTGACCTCTTCCAGCGGATAGGGAACGTATTGATCCGCTTCCATCTCTATCTGGCTGTGCAGCTCGTCGTCCGACAGGTTGTTGGGCATCGGGATGACTTTGGTGATCACCGACGAGCCGGCCACTGCGACAGCGGCATTGCGCGTATGGGCGCCTGCGCGTTTCATCGCCCGCCGTACGGCTTCACCCACGGCTTCCACATCAGTAATGTTCTTTTCGACGACGGAATTGGGCGGCAACGGCTCTACCGCGTAGCTTTCGACGCGATAACGGTTCCCGTTTCGGCTGAGTTCGAGTAGTTTTACCGCTGAAGAGCTGATATCGAGCCCGACGACCGGCGGTTTTTTCCGTGTAAACAGTTGCGCGATCTGCACCGTTATTTCCCTTTAAATTCACTGCAATTGCAGTGTATTGATACGGTTATGGATTAGAGAGCAACACCAAATCATTGTCAATCAAGTGCTCTTTATCCTCTTTGGTTCGATTCAGAGTATCGGACGCTTTATACTGAAGTTTAGGAATCCAGCTGATTTTAATTTTGAACCCCATCACATCTCCGCCAAATTTATGACACTTCGCCCCCGTTTTTTGCGTTTTTTGCTGGCTTCAGCGCTTGCAGCGTCGGTAGCCATCGTTATCGTCATTGTCGCCGCATACTTTTATATATCGCCCCAGCTGCCCCCCATCGAGCGCCTCAAGGACGTTCAGCTACAGGTGCCGCTGCGGGTCTATGCGCAGACCGGTGAGCTGATGGCGGAGTTTGGCGAGCAGCACCGTGAACCGGTGCGCTACGAGCATTTACCCCAGGCGGTGATCGACGCCATCCTGGCGACCGAGGACGATCGTTTCTTCCAGCACCCCGGTGTGGACTACCAGGGACTGCTTCGCGCCGCGGTCACACTGATCAGCACCGGGGAAAAGCGCCAGGGCGGCAGCACCATTACCATGCAGGTAGCACGTAATTTCTTTCTCAGTCGCGAAAAGACCTATTTACGCAAACTCACGGAAATCCTGCTGGCACTGAAAATCGAGCGTTACCTGACCAAGCAGGAGATTCTCGAGCTGTACCTGAACAAGATCTATTTCGGGCACCGTGCCTACGGTATCGGTGCAGCGGCACGGGTCTATTACGGTGCCGATATCGATGAACTGACGATCCCGCAGATCGCCATGATCGCCGGTCTGCCCAAGGCGCCTTCGTCGAACAACCCGGTCAGCAACCCGACACGTGCCTTGCAGCGGCGTAATTACGTACTGGGGCGCATGTATTCACTGGGGTTTCTCGATACGGACAGCTACCGGGAAGCACTGAATACACCTGACAATGCCAGTCTGCACAAGGCAGACGTCGAGTTGGAGGCGCCCTGGGTCGCCGAAATGGTGCGTAGCTATATGCTGGAGCAATATGGCGATGAGGCCTATACCGCGGGCTACAACGTCTACACCACCATCGATGCAGGACGGCAGCGCGCGGCCAACACCAGCGCGCGCAAGGCACTGCTGGATTACGACCGGCGGCACGGTTATCGCGGCGCAGTACGCCATATCGAGCTGGAAGAGCCGTTTGATGAAGACCGGATTGCCACGGTGCTGAAAGAGGTGCGGCCCTATGGCGTGCTGAAACCGGCAATCGTCATTGACGCCGGGGCAGAGCGGGCACAACTTGTACTGCGTGACGGCAGCAGCGCTGAGCTGGACCTGGAAGGCGTGACCTGGGCGCGTCGCTATATCACCGTTAACCAGCGTGGATCCAAAATCCGTCAGGTAGATGAAGTACTGAAGCGCGGTGACGTGGTGTACATTCAGGCGCTGGATGAAGGTCGCTGGCAGTTGGCGCAGCTGCCCGCTGTGTCGGGCGCGCTGGTATCGGTCAGGCCACGGGATGGTGCGCTGCAGGCGCTGGTCGGTGGCTTCGATTTCTATCTCAGCAAATTCAACCGTGCGCTGCAGGCGCAGCGCCAGCCCGGCTCCAGTTTCAAGCCGTTTATCTACTCCGCGGCACTGAACAAGGGCTACACGGTCGCCAGCCTGTTTAACGATGCACCGGTCGTATTCGACGACCCTTCGCTGGAAACCACCTGGCGACCGGAAAACTACAGTGGCAAGTTCTATGGGCCAACGCGCATGCGCGAGGCGCTGACGCGGTCGCGTAACCTGGTGTCCATCCGCTTGCTGCGCGCCATCGGGCCACGCTATGCCGCGCGCTATGTGCAACGTTTTGGTTTTCGTCCCGGGCAGGTACCCAAAGACCTGTCGCTGGCGCTGGGCAGCGGTACCGCCACGCCGCTGGAAATGGCGCGCGCCTACAGCGTCTGGGCCAATGGCGGCTTCTATGTCGAGCCATTTTTCATCCGTGAAATACGCGATGTGCGCGACGAAGTGCTGTTTCGCGCCAACCCGCCGATTGCCTGTGACGATTGTGAAACTGATGAAAACAGCGAAAATACCGGTAATGTCGATCAGGAACAGCAGGATGCGCGGATACCCGACACCTCTGTGGAAGTCGTCGACAGCCTGACGGAGCCTGACGAAACAGAAGCACCGGCAGACGAAGTACCCGCGCCGGTTTACGCAGACCGTGTTGTCGATACGGCCAATGTCTACCTGATGACCTCGATGATGCAGGATGTTGTGCGACGTGGCACCGGCCGTCGCGCCATGGCGCTGGGCCGCAAGGATCTGGCCGGAAAAACCGGCACCACCAACGATCAGCGCGACGCCTGGTTCTGCGGTTTCACTACACAGCTGGTAACCACGGTATGGGTCGGTTATGACCGGGTCCAGCCGCTGGGCAATGGTGAAACCGGCAGCCGCGCCGCGTTGCCGATGTGGATTTCCTATATGGACGAGGCGCTCAAGGGTGTGCCGGAATCCGTCATGCCACAGCCCCCCGGCCTGATCAGCGTGCGCATCGATCCCGCCACCGGCCTGCGTATGCCACCCGGACAGAGTGGGGGTATGTTTGAGATCTTCCGCCCCGAGCATGTGCCGCAACAATACAGCCAGCCGGCCACGGCCGGGGAGACGGGGGAATCGACCGATAGCGCGGTTGAGCCACTGTTCTGACCATGGCAAAAGTTTCAGGCAAAGGGATGCAGATGCGGGTGCGTATTGCGCAGGAGGCCGCACGCCTGATGGCGGAACAGGGCATTTCCGATTTCTACGTGGCCAAGCGCAAGGCGGCACGCCAGCTGGGCGCGCCGGATACACGCAATATGCCCCGTAATGCCGAGGTGGAAGAGGCTCTGGCGTCCTACCATCGGCTGTTCCATGCCAGAGAGCAGGCCGGGCACCTGGCCGACCTGCGTCTCGGCGCCACGCAGGCCATGCGCTTCCTGGCGGACTTCAGTCCGCGGCTGGTCGGTTCGGTGCTGAGCGGCACCGCCGGGCCGCACTCGGACATCAACCTGCACCTGTTCGCCGATACCGCGGAGCAGGTTGCGCTGTTCCTGATGGAACAGAAAATTCCCTATGACAGCAAGTTGAAGCGCTTCAGGCTGGGTGGCGATGAAACACAGGAATTCCCGGTGTTCGGTTTTCGCGCCGGCGAACATGCCGTGGAGCTGACCGTGTTTCCCCGCGAGGGCCGCCGTGAAGCACCGCGCAGCCCGGTGGACGGCAAGCCGATGAGCCGCGCAACACTCCAGGATGTCGAACTTTTGCTAAACGAGTCGGACTGAATCATGAAAATTGGCACACCCTTATCCACTACGGCAACCCGTGTGATGTTGCTGGGCAGCGGCGAACTGGGCAAGGAAGTGATCATCGCCCTGCAACGCCTTGGCGTGGAAGTGACGGCGGTCGACCGTTACGCCGACGCACCCGGCCACCAGCTTGCACATCATGCACACGTCATCGATATGGCCGATGGCGCTGCGCTGCGGGCGCTGATTGAAGACGTGCAACCGCACATTATCGTGCCTGAAATCGAGGCCATTGCGACTGACACCCTGGCGGAAGTCGAGCGCGATGGCCTGGCTCGCGTGGTTCCGACCGCACGTGCCGTTCAGCTGACCATGAACCGTGAAGGCATCCGCCGGCTTGCCGCCGAACAACTGGGGCTGCCGACATCGGCCTACGCGTTTGCGGAAAGTCTTGACGGGCTTGTCACCGCTATCGATAACGGTATCGGTTATCCCTGCATCATCAAGCCGGTGATGTCGTCCTCGGGCAAGGGGCAGTCGCTGGTGCAGAAGGCTGAACAGCTGGCTGAGGCCTGGGCCCATGCAAAGTCCGGCGGGCGTGTCGACCGGGGTCGGGTCATTGTCGAGTCTCTGGTGCGTTTTGATTACGAAATCACCCTGCTGACGGTACGGGCCATTGGCGCATCGGGCGAGATCGAGACAAGCTTCTGTGAACCGGTCGGTCATATCCAGAAACAGGGTGATTATGTCGAAAGCTGGCAACCGCAAGCCATGAGTGAGCCGGCCCTGGCACGTGCACAGGAAATCGCCCGTGCTGTTACAAACAGCCTGGGCGGTTGCGGCCTGTTTGGTGTGGAGCTGTTTATCGCCGGCGACGATGTGTGGTTCAGTGAAGTCAGTCCACGTCCGCACGACACCGGCATGGTGACGATGATTACCCAGTGGCAGAATGAGTTCGAGCTGCACGCGCGCGCCATCCTGGGCCTGCCGGTCGATACATCATTGCGCAACCCGGGCGCGAGCGCCGTGATCTATGGCGGGATGGATGAAAAAGGCATTGCCTTCACCGGCGTCGAGCAGGCGCTTGCGGTGCCAGGCAGCGACCTGCGTTTGTTCGGCAAGCCGGAAGCTTTCCCGCGGCGACGCATGGGGGTGGCGCTTGCGCGCGGCGAAAACGTCGCACAGGCACGTGAACGCGCCGCGAAATCTGCGGCACAGGTCAAGCCGCTGGCGCCCTGACCTGTGGTGCGGTTTTGTAGTGTTTTGGAAAACCGCAGCGCGCCACACCGGAATCAATCGCCGCCTGGGCCACGGCCGGCGGCACAAAGTCCATCAGGCGCGGGTCGAACGGTTTGGGAATAATGTAGTCCGGCCCGAACGCCATGTGCTCCTTGCGGTAGGTGCGCAGAATCTCATCCGGTACCGGTTCATGCGTCAGGGCGCGCAGTCCTTCGACGGCTGCCATCTGCATGGCTTCATTGATGGCGCGTGCGCGCACATCCAGCGCGCCACGGAAAATAAACGGGAAGCCCAGCACGTTATTCACCTGGTTGGGGTAGTCGCTGCGCCCGGTGGCCATAATGATGTCTTCACGAACCTTGTGTGCAAGCACCGGACTGATTTCAGGGTCGGGGTTTGACAGGGCAAAGACTATGGGTTGTTCCGCCATGCTGGCGAGCATCGCCTCGCTGACCAGGTTGGGACCGGATACACCGATGAAAACATCCGCGCCACGCATGGCATCGGCGAGCGTCTCCCGTTTCGTATCGACGGCGAACTCCTGCTTGTAGCAATTCAGGTCATCGCGCGAGGTGCGGATAACGCCCTTGCGGTCAACCATAAAGATATTGTCCGCACTGGCCCCCAGTGCTTTCAGCAGGCGCATCGAGGCAATACCGGCCGCACCGGCGCCAAGGCAAACAATGTGCGCATCGGCGAGTGCCTTGCCCTTGATCTCCAGCGCATTGAGCAGGCCGGCGCAGATAATAATGGCCGTGCCGTGCTGGTCATCGTGGAACACCGGCACGTCCAGTTTTTCGATCAGCGCCTGCTCGATTTCAAAACAGCGTGGCGCGGCGATGTCTTCAAGGTTGATACCGCCAAAGCCGCTGGCGATGCGTGTCACGGTGTCGATGAAGTCATCTGTGCTGTCCGCTTCGACCTCGATATCGTAGACATCGATATCGGCAAAGCGCTTGAACAGCACCGCCTTGCCTTCCATCACCGGCTTGCCGGCCAGCGCTCCGACATTGCCCAGCCCGAGTACGGCCGTGCCATCGGTGATCACCGCCACCAGGTTGCCCTTGCCGGTGTAGCGGAAAGCATCATCGGGGTCGGCTTCTATGGCGCGTACCGGTTCGGCGACCCCCGGGGTATAGGCCAGCGAGAGTTCCTGCTGGGTCGTGCACGGCTTGGTGACG
>NZ_JBTTIO010000023.1:0-7155 GCF_058323355.1 Thiogranum sp. | reverse complement strand
AACGGCCCTGCGCATAATCACAGCCCAGTTCACCGAGCCGATGCAATACCTCGGCGTCCTCGACCCCTTCTGCAACAATATCCAGCCCCAGACTATGGGCCAGCTGTATGGTGGCGATAATGATAGCCTCGTCATTCTCATCGTTAAGCATATTGGTGACGAATGACCGGTCAATTTTCAGTTCGGTAACCGGCAACTGACGCAACTTGGACAGGGATGAATGCCCGGTGCCAAAGTCGTCAATGGACAGCTCCACGCCGAGTTCGCGAAGCGACATCACCGTGTATTTCTGCATGCGTTCCGACATGGCGATACTTTCGGTGATCTCAAGCATAACGTATGAAGGCTCAATACCGTGCCGGGCGATCACCTCCGCAAATTTTTCGGTAAAACCGGCATCGAGAAGACAGTAGGGAGACAGATTGATCGAGACAGATGCGATGCGTTCACCACGTATCAGTGGCGCCGCCTGCTTGAGTGCACACTCTATCACCAGCCAGGTCAGTGAAAGAATCTGCCCACTGGTTTCCGCCAGTGCAATAAAATGCTCAGGCGACACCATACCCCTGTCCGGGTGATTCCAGCGTGCCAGTGCCTCCAGCCTGACCAGTCCCTGGCCGTGCAGCGGCACGATCGGCTGCAGGTGTACCGAAAGGGATTCATCCTCGATGGCCTGGCGCAGGTCATTGAGCAGCACAAGCCTTTCACCCCCCGAGGCCAGAAGCTCCGGGTAGTACATCTTGATACCCGTGGCAGCCTGCTGCTTGGCAGCATGCAAGGCAGCTTCTGCCGCCTGCACCAGCTCGGAAGGCGTGCTGACGTGCGAGGGATACAGCGATACACCGATTTTTGAGCCAAGTGTCAGCTCGATGCCGGACTGTTTCAGCGGGAGCGACAGCCAATGCTGGACAGACTCGGAGATTTCGTTCCAGCACTCGGCAGCAACGCCCTGCGAGACAATAATGAACTGGTCGCCTGCCAGGCGAAACACACGGGTGTCGCGATACTGTCGGGCGATGGTTTTCAGGCCGTCGGTAATGGTTTTCAGCACCTCATCAGCAAGATGGTGGCCCAGCGCCTCATTGACATCCCGGAAGCGTGGCACGTCGACAGCCAGTACAGCAAGCGCACTGCCCTCGCCGGATTGCAAATCCAGAAACTCTTTCAGTGAAGCGCGATTCGGCAAACCGGTCAGACTGTCGTGCATCGACTGATAGTAGATCTGCGCCATCTGTTCACGGCGTTCGGTGATATCACGGGCGACGGCAATAACCATATCGCCAGCCTCGACATCGACACGGTTCATATGAATCTCGACCCAGCGCTGCCGCCCCCCGCGCGGTTCAAGACAGCACTCAAAACATTGCGGCTCTCCTTCGAGGACGGCATGCGCCGCACGTTCAAAGAGATCCGCTGTCTCCTCGTTCCTCACCAGAGTGGTAATGGGCAAACGGCAGTTGTGGCGTGTCAGTTCGCTTTCCGCCATTCCCAGCCAGCTTTCCATACGACGGTTACAGCTGAGAAACTTGAGTTCATTGCAGAGGACAAAAATTGCGTCGTTGGCGCTGTCGAAATAGGCGCGCAGCAGCTGGGCGTAGAACTCGCCATCGCTGTCGTGCGGCTTACCCTCCGGCGTCTCATCCATGCTCAAGCACCCCATCCCCCTCACACAAACCAGGTCTATTCACAAGCTTATCGTCAGTATAGGCACTAAACTGGAGCGTATCCGGCCCAACCCCTCCCGACCGCCTGTCTCTCGCACCGGATTTTTCCCGTTTCTGGTATATTATCGCCCCGGAATCCTGTTTCGAGAACGACATATTGTGGCCGACCTGTTCACCGTAACCGCCCCATTGGCAATCCGCCTCGCCAATGGGCGCAAGGATATTGTGGTTGAGAAGCTGTCGTACAACGACGGGCTCATCTACCTGCCGCCGTTCTGGCCGGAAATGGATATTGATGAAGCGTTGCGTTATGTGCCCGGCCCCATAAAGGGAGACGGTCCGTGGAAAGTCGGTGATGCCGTGGTCGCCGTGCTGGCCTGTCACGGTACCGATGCGCAACTGGCAAGTGATTTCTCCAACTGGCAGGCTTACCTCATGCAGGTCGATTCGGCCTATCCACCGCGTGAAGATATTATGAAACTGATGAAAGTACACGCAGCCCGCGCAGCCGGCGCAGATCTTTGCGATCCGCGTTTCAGGCAACAATTTCCGTCAGGGTAATATCACCGCTGGTATCGACAATGACTTCTTCAACATGCGGCACACGGCTGAGGATGTAACCGGACATCAGCTTCAGCATTTGTCTGTTTTCCGTATGGAAGGCACCCAGCACACGGTCAGCCACAATCTGGCAACGCTGGTACAGGTCGGGTTTCTCAACCCAGAAGCGGCTCATCTGCCAGCCCTTGTCCATATCGGCGTCCATTTTGGCGTAGAATTCCTCCGCCTCCTTCAACATCTGTTCCGGTACATCAATGTTGTAGGTTTGATCGTCGATGGTCAGTTTCAATATCATCGTGGAATCTCCGACTCACTCTGAATTCAGGATACAACATGCTCGTTGTCATTCCCGCCGTACTCGGCAAGACACAACTCGAACGGGTTCTCTCTCTGCTGAAGGACGGCCGGTTTGTAGATGGCCGCCTGTCTGCAGGCACCCGTGCCCGTGAAGTAAAACATAACGAGGAACTGCAAACAGCCGCCTCGCACATGGAACAGCTCAACAGTATCGTCATGGGCGCGCTGGTACAGCATCCACACTACCAGGCTGCGGCCATGCCGGTTCGTGTGGCAACGCCGTTCTATGCGCGCTACACGAAAGGCATGCGCTATGGCGATCACGTTGACGATCCGGTCATGGGGCCGCCGGGCGGGCAGTACCGTAGCGACATTTCCACCACCGTGTTTCTGAACGAACCGGACCGCTACGACGGCGGTGAACTGGTCATACGCACCGGCTTCGGCGAACAGACGTTCAAGCTGGCCGCCGGCGATGCAATCATCTACCCCTCATCCAGTCTGCACCACGTCGCCGAAGTCTCGCGTGGAGAACGGCTGGTGGCTGTAACCTGGACCCAGAGCATGGTGCGCGACCCGGCCCGGCGGGAAATCCTCTACCAGCTTTACCAGGCCCGGGAGAGCCTGCAAAAAAACCGTCCGCAAGCCAGCGAGACCACGCAGGTCGATCATGCCTACGTCAACCTCACACGCCTGTGGGCGGAGTTGTAGGCCAGCCACAAAAAACGGGCCGAGTGCACTGCACATCGGCCCGTCGTAAAACCCGTACGCCCTGGAATTAAGGGTGTGAGCCTTTTTCTTCGTGCGCCATGTCGACCAGCTTCATGGCCAGATCACGGTATTCCTGACGGTAGCCAGCCAGTTCGTGACCTTCAGGTGCCGTGAAGTATTCTTCCTGTGACACGCCGTGTTCATGCTCATACGCAATGAACTTCTTCTGCATCTCGATCAACTTTTTGATCAACTCTTGCTTCTCGCTCATGGTCTTGCCTCCAAAGCGTCTGGTTCCAGGGCATACGCCGCACAAATGACTGCGGCGCAATATATTACGAATTGCTGATTCCCGCTATATCCCCAATGGGAAGGCCGGGAATTAATAGCCACCCTTGCGCGTGGACTGCGGCAGACCGGCAATCTTGCGGCCCTGCTTGCTGGGCATACCCGGGAACATGCTGTACATCAGCTTGCTGGTCGGTTTGTCGCCCCACTTCTTGGCCATGGCCTTGAGGATGGAACGCTCGTTGGGTTCATTACCGCCGTTGTTATAGTGCTCATCGCGCAAATACATGACGACATCCCAATGTTTTTCCGTCATTTCCAGCTTGTCGGCATCGGCAATCGCCTGGGCAACTGCTTCAGTCCAGTCATCGGCATTGACCAGGTAACCGTTCTCGGTGGTTTCAACCGTTTTGCCATCAACGTCAAGAGCCATGCTATATCTCCATTTGTTTCATCAAGTTAATAAATATAGTTAAATAATTTTATAACCAATTTCAGAGCCGTCATTCCGGTGCAGGCCGGAATCTATACCCGTATCCTGGATGCCGGCCTGCGCCGGCATGACGAACTACTTTTTGTCGGTGGTCATTTCATGTACCGCGCGAATGCCCTTGTGGGGCAAAAACAGTCCGCAACCCATTTTCCGATGCGAGCCAATGCCAGACTGCTGAAGACGAATCGCCTGCTCCGGTTCCAGGTCCGCAAGCATGACGCTGCGGGTATACAGATCACCGTCAGGATGCCGGATGGCATGCGCCCTGCCGCACAGCAACTTGCGCACCGGAACTTCCAGCGCCCGCAACTGCTCTGCCGCATACTGCATAAAGGCTTCTTCATCTTCGTGATCCATGCCATCAGGCACGACCACGTAACGGGCAAACTGGGTCGGCAAGGTGCTGAACACACGCGTTTTCACCTTGCCGACTTCCAGCCGGTGGCCCTCAATATCCAGTACCACGCCGCTTAACCGACCGGCATCTTCCACACGGTGGCCTGGCACGCGCAATGTCATGCGCGAACGCTTCGACAAATGCAGCAATTCATTGGCCGGGTCTTCGGGACGCATCCAGCCATTACCGGATTCTGCACCATGAATCAGGTGAATACCCGCCGTCGGCTCATCGTCCATCCAGGGCAACACCTGGCGAACCGCCTCGGAGAATGCGTAGGCATGATCCAGTGGCAGGCACTTGCAGCTGATGTGATAAACCTGGTCAACCACATCTTCCGGCACCGTATAAGGCGTATTTTCGTCCTTGTCCTCTTCCCAGAACACGGCGCCTTACCTCCTGCCAGCGGCTGCAAAGGCCGCTTCCAGGCGATCTTCCCAGCTTTCCGGTGTATCCGGGTAAGGTGGCCGAACGTCCATCTGGAAAAACAATTCACCACCACGCGCCTTTTCTTCAACCAGGCTGACCAGCTCGTCAAACGACTGGAGGTCGTGGTGCTGCAACAATATCTCGCTAAGACATAACATGTTATTCACCCTGGCCTGCAACAGAATTCACAACGCGGTCGAAGTACCGCGCACGGTATAAAAGCCGCGAAACATCACCTTCTTCATGACTGAAGCCGGTGCGGCAATGCAGTGCATTATTACTGATCACGCCCTCGCCAGCTTCAAGCCGGTGGCGAAATATATAGGGCGAATCCTGTTGAAACAAGCTCAAAAGACATTCTGCCGCAGCCTGTGTGGTTGAATCGCCCTTCCATTCGATATTTCGCGCACGCGCCGAGTAGCGCATATGCAAGTGGCCGCATGCATCAATGGAAAATACCGGCCCTGTCTGACGCGGCCGCAGCTCCATCCCCTTCTGGATATTGGGCGGGATGGTCATGGCATCCGGCGCCATCAGCGCGCGAATAAAATCGGGGTTTTCATCCCGAACCTGTATATAAGCGATTTCATGATCCATAAAGGCATTGTCACCCCCCGCCTGCGCCGGTTGCACACAGTGCAGGATCACGCCACGAATCTGCCGATCCAGCGCGTTATAGTAACCATCGGTATGCCAGTTCAGCGGTCGATTGGTATAGGGGATGTACTCACCCTCCTGACGTTTTTCGACCACGGTGAGCGAAGTAATACCGTCGCCATCCGCACACAGGTTAGTATCGAGGCGTTCAAGACCCAGCCGGCGACCGAGTGTTCGAATCATTGCCTTGTCACCCTGCGCAGGCGTTTTCAGCCTGTAGAACGCAACATTGACACGTGCCAGCGTAGCGCGAATAGCGGCGATCTCACTGGCCCCGGGTGCAGCACCATCAGCGATTTCCGTCATCAGTTCACGGCTGTTCGCGGGCCAGCCGGACAACTTGCGTTCCCTCCAGGCGACATAGGCATCCATCGCCTCAAGGCTGAAGGGCGAAGCAAGGTCGTGACGCTTTACAGGCGGGGCTGACGAGGACATTGAATGGCTTTGAACAATTTTGCTGAAAAATACATTTTACCAGATTTGGCCGGTCACCAATCAGCTAATATATGGTTTTTTCAAGGGTTATGGCCATCGCGACGGTTTCCGAAAGATTGTTTATGCGCCAATTAGTCAATAAGCACCTGATAATATTCAAACATTCTCCGATCTTGGCAATTTGCCCGGCGCCACCGTATAATCGCCGGCCGCGGTGGGACCGATTCCGGCCTATCCCATTGGGGATAGTGTTGCTGTTCACACACACCCCAAGGGTAGGGTTCTCTGAGGCGTCCGACACTCCTAGACTTCATCCCGCCCAGTGAGGGAGTTCCCGTATCGGAAATCCGGTTCCGATACGGGAACTTCTAAACTCAATAGAACATGAAGTACTGAATACAGTTTTTGTACTTAAATCAATGTAACGGCGGCTACCGCCACGACACATACAACAGGAAGGAGACGGCCATGGCTGATAAGCATTATCCCACGCCCATGCTCGACGAACTGGAAAACGGCCCCTGGCCGAGCTTTATTTCCGGCATCAAGCGTCTGCGCGACGACCACCCGGACGAACGCATTCGCAAAGTGACCAACTCGCTGCTCGGACAGCTCGAGCACTCCTACGAAACCCGCAAGGGTTACTGGAAAGGCGGCACCGTTTCCGTGTTTGGTTATGGTGGCGGTATCATTCCGCGCTTCTCCGAAGTCGGCGATGCGTTCCCTGAGTCCAGGGAATTCCACACCCTGCGCGTACAGCCGACCCCGGCCAACTACTACACCACCGACATGCTGCGTAAACTCGGTGACAGCTGGGAAAAATGGGGTTCAGGCCTGCAGACCTTCCACGGTCAGACCGGTAACATCATGTTCATCGGTACCACTACCGAAAACACCCAGCACTTCTTTGATGACATCAACGAATACGGCTGGGATCTCGGCGGCGCCGGTCCCTGTGTACGTACCGCCATGTCCTGTGTCGGTGCGGCCCGTTGTGAAATGTCCTGCGCCAACGAGCACGCCATTCATCGTCACCTGGTGAATAACTTCACCGATGACGTTCACCGTCCGGCCCTGCCCTACAAGTTCAAGTTCAAGGTCTCCGGTTGCCCGAACGACTGCCAGAACTCCATCGAGCGTTCTGACTTTGCCGTGATCGGTACCTGGCGCGACGACATGAAAGTCGACCAGGAAGAAGTCAAGGCCTATGTGGCCAAGAAGGG
>NZ_JBTTIO010000022.1:0-12546 GCF_058323355.1 Thiogranum sp. | reverse complement strand
TGATATATCCGCAGATGTGCCGATAAGTTTCCCGGTACCTGTAGCCCAAATCTGGTCACCAGGATTTTCAGGATCAAAGGTGAACCAGTAGACTACCAGTGTATTAGACTGCGTGGGCAGGTGTTCGAACAAAAAGCCCTGACCATCGGTATCCGGATTAAACCAGGAGCCTTGTACGCCCTGGTTAGGTAAGAAAGGTATCTCAGCCCAGGCCATCGAAACCATCATGAGAGACGTAGCGCATAGCACGGCAAGTTTGGCAGAAAATCGCATCCCAACTCCTTCACATCTAACTTGTTAAGCCTATTAACAATAGGCGCAAAGTAGAAAGGTTGCAAGCAGCCGAACAAACTACCCATTGCGGCTAGCACTCGATTTCTAATTTATATTATAAGTGAAGTTCAAGTTATCAAAGACACATATTTCATGTGTGAAAAATGCTTTTAAAAATTTTTTCGATAGCGAAACACGTACATCACCCCCCCTTGGCAAGCAGGTTAACCATGGGTGCTATCGCTTTGGGCAAGCCATAGATAGACAGACAGGTATCGTGGATTTCCCAACCGGATTTGAATTAAGATCGGCTGGTGATCACCGCTTGTGCATGAACCGGCGGGGCACCAATGAACAGGGTAAGACATATGGAGTCACTCAAGGGAGCAATGGCCGTGGAGCCGGCATTTCCTATCGCCATCATTGGCGTAGCGTGCCGCCTACCCGGTGGCGTAGATGGCCCGGAAAGTTTCTGGCAGTTACTGCTGGATGAAGTGGATGGCGTCAGCGAAATACACCCGGATCGATGGAATATCGAACGATATTATTCACCTGACCCGCAAGTTCCCGGTAAATCCCAGGCGAAATGGGCCGGGCAACTGGAGCAGATCGACCAGTTCGAACCGGGTGCTTTCGGCATCTCTCACCGGGAAGCCAACTACATGGACCCCCAGCAACGCCTGCTGCTGGAATTGACCTGGGAGGCTTTCGAATCCGCAGGTCAGGTGCAGGCTGACCTGGCTGGCTCCAACACTTCCGTGTACGTGGGTGTCAGTACATCCGATTATGCTCTGATGCAACTAAGTGCCGAAGTGGAACCGACATCTCATGCCGCCACTGGCGGCGCGTCCAGCATTGCCGCCAATCGTGTCTCCTATTGTTTCGATCTGAGCGGTCCCAGCATCACTGTGGATACTGCCTGTTCCTCATCTCTGGTGGCAGTCAACCTGGCTTGCGATAGTATTTGGTCAGGAAAATGCGATATGGCTCTGGCAGGCGGCGTCAATATCATTATTTCGCCCTCACCTTTCATTGCCTTCTCTGCAGCGTCGATGCTGTCTCCAGATGGCCGCTGCATGCCGTTCTCCGCCAGTGCCAACGGCTTCGTTCGGGGTGAAGGCGGCGGCATGATTTTACTCAAGCCCCTCAATCAGGCGCTGGCCGATGGTGACCCGGTCATGGCCTGTATTGCCGCCGCCGGTATGAATCAGGATGCACGAACCAATGGCATCGCAATGCCCAGCAGCGCAGCGCAGGAAGCCTTGTTGCGGAATATTTATAGCCGCGCTGGTATCGATGTGAACGACATTGCCTATATCGAGGCTCACGGCACCGGCACCTATGTCGGAGACCCGGCTGAGTGTCAGGCACTGGGACGCGCCCTGTTTAAAGATCGCATTCAGCCGTGCCCGATTGGATCGGTTAAAAGCAACCTCGGCCACCTGGAGGCTGGCTCCGGCATCACCGGTCTGATCAAAACAGCGTTGGTATTGCAGCACCAACAAATACCCGCCAATTTGCACCTGGACGAACTCAACCCGCAGATTCCGTTTGAAGACCTGGGTATTGTGCCGGTTGCCAAAACCCGGCCTCTGAATATCAACGGCCACAAACCAATTTATGCAGGTGTTAACGCTTTCGGTTTTGGCGGTACCAATGCCCATGTGGTACTGGCCAGCCACAGCCGGAAAGATCAGGAACCATCGGCCAGTGTGACCGAACTGTGCATGGATCGCTATCTGTTTCCGGTATCTGCCCGAAGTGCTGCTGCACTCAAGCAGCAGGCGGAGCTATGGTTGAACTACCTCCGTTCCAGCCGGGCGGGGCAAGCGACAGTGGCCGACTTTTGCTACAACGCTTGTGCCAGGCGAAACCACCTGGCCAGCCGACTGGCTCTGGTGGTGGAAGACAAGGCTCAGTTGTGTGAACAGCTGCAGGCTTTTATCCAAGATGAAGGGCGTCCCGGCATGTCCTGCGCCGATGCCGTTTCTGGGCCAGATCAGCCACCGGTATTTGTTTATTCGGGCCAGGGGCCACAATGGTGGGCAATGGCGCGGGAACTGCTGCAGCATAATCGGTGCTTCCGTCGGCAGATCGAGTTGATTGACGCCGAATTGCAGGCCTATGCCGACTGGTCCCTGATGGATGAATTGCTGAAAGACGAAGAGCAGTCGCGCATGCAGGATACGGCATTTACCCAGCCTGCCCTGTTCGCGATACAAATGGGGTTGACGGCACTTCTGGCAGAATTGGGCATTCGGCCGGCCGCCGTGCTTGGACACAGCGTGGGGGAAGTGGCTGCCGCCTGTGTCTCCGGGGCACTGAGCCTTGCCGATGCAGTGAAGGTCATCTTTTATCGCGGACATTGCATGTCAGTCGCACCCGGTGGGCGCATGCTGGCCATTGGTATCGATATTTCCAGTGCCGAAGAACTGATTGCCGGCACCGATGGACTGGTTTCCATTGGGGCGCATAACGGACCGCGATCCGTCACCCTGTCGGGTGATCCGGCGCTTTTGAAGGACATTGAAGCGCGCTACCTCGACAGTGAAATTTTCTGCCGTTTCCTGCCTGTCGATTACGCTTTCCACAGTGTACAGATGGAAGCTGTGCAAGAGAACCTGCTTGAGTTTCTGAAGGACATCGACCCTGGACCTACCAAGCTGCCGATGATCTCGACTCGAACGGGTGTGGCGGTGTCGGCATTCAGCCTGGATGCCGAATACTGGTGGCATAATGTACGTGACAGCGTGTTGTTTGCCGAGGCGATGGACACCCTCGTTGAACAGGGCTTTCAAATCTTCCTGGAGATCGGCCCCCACCCGGTTCTGGCAACCTCTATTAAACAGAATGCGGCCCGGCACAACCAGCCATGCAACGTCATCGCAAGCCTGCGACGGGACGCGCCTGACAGTTTGCAGATCAATGCAATGCTGGCCGGACTTTATACCGCAGGATGTCCCCTGAATTGGGAAAAAATCTGGACTCAACCAGGTGGTTTCATAGCACTGCCTGGCACAGTCTGGCATCGGGAAAGATTCTGGAACGAAGGAGAACTGGATCGGGACCGGCGTGTTGGCAGGATTGAACATCCCCTGCTGGTCAACGCCAGGCATGAAACCGATCAGGCATGGGAAGTCCAATTGGAGCTGGCGCATTTTTCCTTTCTCAAAGACCACCGTGCCCAGGGCCATATTATTTTCCCTGCTGCTGCCTATGTCGAGATGGCACTGGCTGCATCGAAAGCGCTGTATGGTAAACCCGGTGTCGTTGAGGGGCTTCAATTCGAAAAGGCGCTCATCCTGCCGGAAAAAGGACCGGCCGCGCTGGTACAGCTCACTTTTTACGAGGCAGACAGGCGCTTTGTCATCAGTTCCCGAGAGGGCAGTGCAGCCAGCCCGGAATGGCAACGGCATTGCCAGGGTTACCTGAGACAACCCCAAACCACTAACGTCAGCCCGCCAGCCGCCCTTGAATTGGACATCCAGTCCATGCTCACTGCTGACATGTGTTACCGGCGATTTGTCGATGTGGGCCTGAATTATGGTCCTTGCTTTCGCTCGATCCAGACCATTGGGCAGGCCGGAGCCCTGGCCCAGGGCCGGGTATGCCGGGTGGCTGAACTCCAGGACACAGAGCACTATCTGTTTCACCCCGCCCTGCTCGACAGCTGCTTTCAGGTCATCATTGGCGTACTGCCTGATGACCACGCCACCAAGCGTTTGTTTCTACCCGTTCGCATTGACAGGATTCAGTTGTTTTGCCAGGTGCCTGCCGTACTCGATGTACAGGTCATACTCCGCCGCGGTGATGAGCGAGCAGTTGAATGTGATCTGCGCCTGTATACCTCCGATGGAAAGATCTGCATGCAGATAGACGGTTTCAGTTGCCAGGCGCTGGCAATGGCCCAGCATGGTACCCAGGTAGCGGGCAGCAAGCTGTATGCAACCAGATGGGAACTTCAGCCATTACCGGCCATCGGCGCTGCGCTGCAAACTGATACTTCAGAAATTGTGCTGGATGTGGTAGATCCTTCCTTTCGGAAAACGCCTGTTTTCGTGCAAGGAGACCGCCTGGACAGGCTGCTTGTTTTGATGAATCAACTGGCAACAGCCTACACCGTCAACGCCTTTGAACAACTAGGGCTGGATCAAAGCCCAGGTGCCGTGTGGCAGAAAGAGAAACTGGCAATCGATGGGCCGCAATCCGTTCTGATGAATCACCTTTTTCAGTCATTGCGTGATCAGGGTGTTCTGCTGTCCGGTACCGGTGGTTGGCAACGCAGTCAGCAAGCGGTCGACACCGATGTGATCGGACAGTACCAGTATATATATACCCGGTACCCCGATTTTTTTGCAGAACTGACCTTATTGAGCTGTTGTGGAGAACATCTGGCCGAGGTGCTCAATGGTCATCTGGATGCACTGGAATTGCTGTTCGCCTATGATCAGGGAATCACAGCAGATCATTTGTATCAGGATTCGGCCTCATTCAAGCCGTTTAACCACATGATCGCCGGCATCGTTGCCCGTGCCGCTGCAGCACTACCCGAAGGGCGCAAGCTGAGAATACTGGAAATCGGTGCCGGTACTGGCGGGCTTACTCACCATGTCCTCACGGGTATTCCGGCCGACGGGACAGACTATTTCTTTACCGACATTTCAACGCAATTTTTCTCTGCTGCCGAACTGAAGTTCAGTGACTGGGGAGGGCTGAAATTTTGTACTCTGGATATAGAGCAGAACCCGGTTCAACAGGAGCTGGAAGCTCATTCTTTTGATATTGTGCTGGCTTCCAACGTTTTTCATGCGACCGAGAGTCTGCGCACGACATTGAAGCATGTGCGCCAGTTACTGAGTCCTGGTGGGTTGTTGTTATTCCTGGAAAGTTGCGAACAGCGATTCTGGCACGACATCGTCTTTGGTCTGACACCCGGCTGGTGGCGGTTTACTGACCACGAGCTGAGGCCGGAATACCCGCTGATCAGCCCGGAGCAGTGGACCATGGTCCTTACAGACACGGGCTTTGATGATGTTGCGACCCTGTTTCCCGATGAACGCAACCTGGGACAGGTCGTGATGCATGCCCGGATGCCCGAAGCGAGTGCACCCGTCATTTCGACAGATGCTGCATGCTCCCCGGAAGCTGTTAATGGCGCACAGGAACAACCAAGCTGTGAACCGCAGCAAGAGCATTGGTTGATACTGGCTGATCACCAGGGCCTGGCACGTAGCCTGAGTGGGATCATGCAACCTGCCGGTATACAACACAGTCTGGTCGAGCGGGCAGAGGAATATGCCGAAGATGGGCAGTCCTTCCATCTGCCTCCGGAAGATGATGACGCTCTGACTCGCCTGTTGACCGTTGCGAACAATAGGGAACCGGTCACCGGCGTCCTGTATCTGTGGGGTTTGGACCATGACGCCGCAGATGCGCTGGATCTGACCGGACTGCATACAGCCGAAGCCGACGGTTGTCACTTTCTCATGCGTTTGATGCAACAGGTTAGTGAAACCTGCGCGGACAGCCTGAAATCTGTGGTCATTGTCACCCGAATGGCCCATCCACGTCACAACCAGGAGTCGGCATTCTCGGTGCAACAGTTTGCGCTGAATGCTTTTGGACGTGTGGTGCAGAACGAGTACCTTCAGTATCACCACCGCCGCGTCGACCTCGACCAAACACCCCTGGCGGATCAGGCACAAAGCCTGTGGCAGGAAATGCAGCGGCCAGATGACGAGGACGAAGTGGTATTTCGTGGCGTCGGCCGTTTTGTTCCGCGCATCGACAATCTGCCATCACCGCAAATAGACCTGGATCCTGAGGCACCAGACTACGACACCAATATTTCATACCGGCTTATACCCGCCGATTCGAGCGTGATTGACCAGCTGGCCTTGCACGAAGTGCCCCGGGCGGAGCCTGAAGCAGGTCAGTTGCAGATACAGGTGTACGCAGCAGCGCTCAATTTCCGGGACGTGCTTAAAGCGCTCGGCCTGTACCCGACAGATCGCGGAGATACGCTCTTTCTGGGTGATGAATGTTCAGGAATTGTCACCGCGATCGGTGAGGGGGTAACAGGATTTTCAATCGGTGATGAGGTTATGGCCCTTGCCTCGGGTAGTTTTAGCGATCGGGTAAACACCCCCGATGGCGCGGTCGTGCACAAACCCGCGGAACTTCCGTTCGAGTCGGCAGCCACGCTGCCGATCACTTTTCTGACCGCCTGGTATGCAATGCATGAATTGGCGCATATTCAGTCTGGCGAGACCATCCTCATCCAGGCGGCTGCCGGGGGCGTTGGATTATCGGCATTACAGTTGGCGCACGAAGCAGGCGCACGGGTTTTTGCTACGGCGGGGACCGAATCGAAGCGGGATCTGCTCCGCAACCTGGGTGTGGAGCATGTGCTCGACTCACGCTCGTTGAGCTTTGCCGATGAAATCATGGAACTGACCGATGGTCGGGGCGTGGACATCGTCCTCAACAGCCTGTCCGGTGACGCCTTGACGGCAGGTATTTCCTGCCTGGCGCCTTTTGGCCGTTTTTTGGAATTGGGTAAGCGCGACATTTACCAGGATAGCCGCATCGGTTTGTGGCCATTTCGGCAGAATTTAAGTTTTTACGGTATTGATCTGGGCCGTCTGATGGCAGACAAACCCCGGGAAATCCAGCGCATGCTGGAAATTCTCCGTCGCAAGTTAGTCGATCACAGCTACCATGCGCTGCCTTACCGGATGTTTTCGCTCAGGAACATACACGATGCTTTCAACTACATGGCCAAGGGCAAGCATACTGGCAAAGTGGTCATTTCCATGCACAGGCAGCCACTGCGGCTTCGATGCCGACTACCCGAAAAGATCAGCCTCAACAGCAGCGGCAGTTATCTGGTAACCGGTGGATTGGGCGGCTATGGCCTGGTGCTGGCCAAATGGCTGGCCAGCCGGGGTGCAAAAACACTGATTTTGGCCGGACGACGGGGAGTCGGCGATCACGATGCAGCCAACGAGGTCATCGCAGAACTGGAGTCCCAGGATATCACCGTCATTGTAAGTCAGCTGGACGTGTCGGATAACACTCAGGTGAAAGCACTGTTGGCGCGCATTCGTCAGGACATGCCGCCGCTGCGCGGAATCTACCATACTGCCATGGTGCTCGATGATGAGTCTCTGGCCCAGCTCACAGCCGAGCGGTTCAGGAAGGTCATGGCGCCCAAGGTGGATGGCTGCTGGAATCTGCACGAGGCCAGCCTGAAAGACCCCATAGAGCAGTTCGTTTTGTTCAGTTCCATCAGTTCTATCGTGGGTATACCCGGGCAGGCCAGCTACGCGGCAGCGAACGGCTTTATGGATGCATTCGTTCGCTACCGACGCAGCGAGGGTCTCGCTGGTCTGAGCATCAACTGGGGACGGCTGGGTGAAGTTGGTTTTGTCGCTCGCAATCAATCGATGGCGGATTCTTTTGAACGGCGCGGGTTTTATAGCATTACGCCCGCTGAAGCCGTTGCGAGCATGGAACGTCTGCTGCTGATGGATGTTTCGCGCGCGATCGTTGGTTGTATGGATTGGCGCAAACTCAGCAACGGTACGCCTCGGTTCAGCCGGCTCGACACCACCGCACGCCATGCTGATGATGAGACCCAGGCGCGCGGACACATGAGCAAGCTGATACTGGACAGCCCCGAGGCCGAGCAAAGCGACATGTTACGGGCGTATATTCGTCAAAGAGTCGGCAAAGTACTTGGGGTGGCGCCTGATCGACTGGATCTCAACGGCCGTCTGAACGACATGGGACTGGATTCACTGATGACGGTCGAACTGATCAATCAGCTGGGAAACGACCTGGATGTCTCCTTCCGCAGCAGCGGGGTGATGCAGCACCCGACCACGCAGACACTGGTGGATCTGGCGCTGAAGCAACTTGAAATCATTGACACTGGCAATGATTCTTCAGCCGGGCCCCAAGCGGATGAAACCGGAGTATCCGCTTGCCTGGTTACCCTGAAGAAAGGTGCCGACGACAGAGCCCCGCTGTTTTGCCTGCACCCCAATGACGGTAAACTGGGTATTTATTCTGACCTCGCGGACACCCTTCCCGATGCGCTGCCGCTGATCGGAATCCGCACAGCCTGGTCGGGGCCGGGGCAGACCCAGTATCCGGGACTTGAAGAGCTCATCAGTTGTTATGTCGAAGACATCACCCGGTATCAACCAACCGGCCCCTACCATCTCGTCGGATTTTCATTTGGCGGCCTGCTGGCCACGCTCATTGCCGCCCGGCTGGAGCAGCAGGGGGCCCGGGTGGCCTTTGTCGTGGTACTCGACAGTTATGCAATCTGGACCGATAGCGACACCGCTCATATTCAGATTATTCAGGACCTGCTCCGGGAAGTGGTTTCCAACATTGTGCCGGAGCCGGAAGGTCGGGCTCTGATGGGTGAGGATAGCCCGGACCCTGATATGGACGCGCTGGTGGATATGCTCAAGTCCACGGCGCGCTACGAACGCAGTGATCTGGTCAAAACAACCCTGCTGGGCGAACTGGACATGGATGATACGCTGAAGGAATTTCTGAACGAGCTGATCGACAGTGTCGTTTTCCATACCTCTTTGGTTGAGGACATGACCTTGCCTGTGGTCAATGCATCCATATACTCATGGCTGGCTCGTTCAAGTCTCGCCCATACCTATCAGACCAGCGGGCAATGGGAGCGACACAGCCATGGCAACTGCCAGGAAGAAGTCATTGATTGCGGACACTGGGCGCTGATGGGACCACCCCACATTCAGACAATTGCCGAACAACTGGCACAGCTGATGACTGACTCACGCGGCGGTGCCGAGTGAAGTGGCCACAGGGCGGACTGTTAGTATTGATGCTGGTTTTACCTGGCCTGGCGCACGGCATGTAAAGATCTAACATACCGCCCGGCGCCTGTTCAATACGCCGCACTACATGTCCTTTTGCGCCGCATCACACGTTTTCTGGAAACACGTCGGCGCGTCATGACTCAAGGTGCAGGCAAAAACACGATAGCCGCCAGCTCCGGCCGCTGGCCAGGACGGCAGATGCATAGCCAGGCACCGCCGGCAGATCGAGCAGACGCCAGTGCCGGGCTTTTGCGCCGCTACCTTCGACCCGTTCCAGGCGCGGCACATCGCCGGGTATCACGCTGACATCAAAAGCATCCAGCGGATAAGAGAGTCCCCGGCCAATGGCCTTCATATACGCCTCCTTGCGCGTCCAGCACCGGTAGAAAGCGGTTTCTTTCTGTGCCATCGGCAGGTGCACATATTGCCGGTATTCCCAATCAGAAAACGATTTTCGCGCCAGCTGATCAGATGCGTGACCGGTTTTGATGCGTTCGATGTCCACACCGATCTCGCGGTTGCGAGTAAAGGCGAAGAGTCCCAGCCCGGAAGAACGAGAAACATTGAATCGCAGATCTCCGGTGGCCAGTGCCGGTTTCCCAAAAGCACCCTCGACCAGCCGTATCCGGGACGGATCACAGGACTGGTATCGGCCGATCAACCACCTCAGGCAGCCACGGCTGACTACATAGGCACTGCGGTCCCGGTCAAACAGGAACCGCTCAGCACGCGCACGCTCGGATACGCTCATCAGTGTGGGCATGGCACTCAGCGGTGTGCTGTCACCTGACAGCCTGACCATCCAGATGTGAACTTCATCCGCCCCCAGCGAATCCGGCCTGCCGGCTGGTATCCAGAAGCTCTCGTTCTGCCCCCCATTCCTCAGACTCATCCCTCGCATGTTTTACTGACTTCTCTTAGGCATCTAACCTGCATCCTGTACCAATGCGGACTGAATATTTGTAATTCTCTTTTCAAAACAACAGATTGTAGAACAACTTCACAATTTTCTCCGGTGACACTTTGTCCTATTGGACTGGTACTGCATTTACTTTTGCATTTAGGCAAATCCTCGATGCAACATGCAGGGTATAAGTAAAACAATCCCGTTTCCATCCCATGGCGCCAACAAATACCAGCAGTATTCGTTGTGAGTCTTGCAGGGCATAATGGCGCTTAACTCAAAATTTTTGAGTTAAGCGCGCTGGTAGGATCCAATAGGAAAAGTGATGTGAGCCTGCGAGACACACCACCTCGAACGGTGCTAAAAACCCAGAAGAGCCTTCTTTTTAAACACAACGCCCGGAGATCGCCCTTGTCATTATTCGCCAAAAAAGACGACGCTACTTTAAACGCGTATCCTTGGTATGCGCCCAAATGCTGGCACGGTATGCGCAGCGGCGATCTTTTTCGATTGCTGCGAAAGCATCGATTCCGGGTTTCGCCCACACGTTGGAGGATGGTGGTCACCGCGGCGATGGCGTCGATCCTCAATTCAGTACTCTACCAAGTTCAGCGGTTACGACACGACCGCCGGATAAGGGCGACCGAAATTTTGCAGCCGCCGATTTTCCTGATCGGTCATTGGCGCTGCGGTACCACCTTGCTGCACGAGCGATTGGTCCTCGACCGGCGGTTTACCTATCCCGACACGTTTGCCTGTTTCGCCCCGAATCACTTTCTGATTTCGCGAGGGATGATGCTTTGGTGGCTAAAATACCTGTTGCCAAAAAAGCGACCAATGGATCAGATGCAGTTAGGTTGGGATCGGCCGCAGGAAGATGAATTCGCGCTGATGATCCTAGGCCTGCCGAGTGCCTATGAGACGATGGGTTTTCCGCTCGACGTCCCGCCGGGAACGGATCTGCTGGAGGTAGACACTTGGGACGCCGCCGAACAGCAGCGATGGAAAGACGGTCTTGAGTGGTTTATTAAAGCCTTGACGTATCGCGATCTGCGGCCGGTCGTGCTCAAGAGCCCGACGCACACGTCGCGTGTTAAAACGCTGCAACAAATCTTTCCCGAGGCTCGCTTTGTGCGGATCGTGCGTAACCCTTATGATGTCTATGCCTCAACCGTGAGGCTATGGAAATCGCTGATCGACACGCAAGCCTTGCAGTTACCTAAGAATCTTGACTTTGAACAGGCTGTGCTGACCGGTTTTGTGCAGATGAACGACGCGTTTGAGCGTCAAAAAATGCTACTCGATCCGTCGCGGTTCATTGAGATTCGTTACGAAGATCTGGTCAGCGATGCCCCGGCGACAATGCGATTAATTTACGAACAGTTTGACCTGGGGGGCTTTGACGAGTATTTGCCGAAGCTGGAAGAACACCTGCGCGACGTGGCCGGTTATAAGCCTAACCGGTACCGGCTTGATGCGGCGACGTTTCAGGAGATCAATGATCGTTGGGCGAAGCATATTAAGTTGCAGGGGTATCCGCTTCAGACCGGGGTGGAAGCGGATGATGAATCACAGTCGTCCTGACTCGCATTCTGGTACCGCATCTTGACGGTATGCAGTAAGCCATCAGCACGACCACCGTAAATGGGCCGTTGCGGAATAGAAAGCAGGATCAGCTGGCTGAAGATCGTCGATGATTTGAAGCAATAATGCACCGAAGATAACGTGTCGCTACAAGTAAAAAATGACTGAGGGTCAATTGCCACACGCAAAGCCTGTTTTGGTTCGGCTAAATCAAACTTCTATCGCCCTATCGGGGCGCAAGCATCAGGCAGCGCTTTGCCATATCATTCATTATCTACTAACCGGACGTGTTCTTTCAGTCAAACAACCCCGTTGCTGCTGGAGCCCGACATTCAGGTAACAAGCTCAAGTCTGCCGGACGTGCTCTGTCATCAAGGTGGGCGCGGACACTGCTGGCCTTGCGATGTAACGACACAGGCGTTCCAGCTTATCTCGATCATGTACTCTGGCGGCAACCCCTGCATGCAGTGAAAAACCAGCTACATTGCCCACTCCGGGTGCAAACTGATCATCTTCACAATCGGGCAAGGTTTGTAAAGTGAATATCTTGCGCCCTTGTTGTGGTCCCACGGCAATTCGATAGGTAATGGGCCGCTCCTGCGCATTCATGCGCCCGCGGGACATTTCCAACTTCTACCCAAATTACGATGAACTACATAATGACCATACAAATAAATCAATTCAATTCAATGGCTCAAGTCCGACAGATTGCTGGCCCGAACATCAACAAGCCTTGCTACCTTTGGGCGACTGAGCAGGTAATCCAACCATAGCCTGGATAGTTTCTCCTGCACTGAATTTTGTCGCAAGCGCGCGTTAAGGTGCTCGAAATCGACTGCGTCCAGGTCCTGATCCTGGTTGTTACAGGAGTAGACGAAGTATTCCTCACCACTGTCCGGATCGACGTGGCGGCAC
>NZ_JBTTIO010000021.1:0-11908 GCF_058323355.1 Thiogranum sp. | reverse complement strand
GGACTTAATGGCTAAGAAAGCATTCCAGCGGACGCAAAAAACGCGCCGCTGAATTTTGGCGTTAGGTGGCTTGACAACCCCTATCGTTAGATATACCGTATAACGGTATATCTATCGATAGGGGTTGCACCATGACATCTGTAACAGTTTCACCAAAATATCAGGTTGTTATCCCAAAATCTGTCCGCGAGTCAATGGGAATTGTTTCGGGCCAAAAAATACAAATCCTGACTTATCAAAACCGCATAGAGCTGATACCTATTCAGCCCATGAAAAAAATGAGAGGTTTCCTGAAGGGTATAAATACCAGCGTAAAGAGAGATAAGGACAGGGTATGAACGTCGTAGATTCATCGGCATGGTTATCATATTTTGCAGGCGACAAAAATTCTGGCGCATTTGCAAAGCCTATAGAAGCCATTGATGAATTACTGATCCCAAGTATTACGCTCACAGAAGTCTTTAAATGCATTATGCGGCAGAGGGGAGAAGACGTGGCGCTGGAGGCGGTGGCTCATATGGAACAGGGAAAAGTTATTTTCCTTGATGATGTCCTGGCTATCGATGCAGCTGTTTATGGCTTAAAGCATAAATTACCGCTGGCAGACAGTATTATTTATGCAACGGCGAAGAAGTTCAGTGCTGTGATTTGGACGCAGGACGCTGATTTCAAGGCATTGCCGGATGTTAAATACTTCCAGAAGGTGAAAGCTACATAACCGATCAGTCGAACCGACGCTAAATATCAGCGCGGTTCAATTCACAGGTGGAACCAGCGATGAACATACTCACCAAATCGACTCTAACGGCATTCAGCTTTCTGGTATTGACTATATTCAATGCAGCCCATGCCGGTGATGTTAAAATCGTTGCCGCGGATCTTCGCAGCGTCAGCAAGAACCTATGGTCTGTGAATGTGACACTCAAACACAACGACACAGGCTGGGACCACTACGCAGACAACTGGCGAGTAGTCGATGACAAGGGCAATGTGCTGGGTGACCGGGTGCTGTATCATCCCCATGTGACGGAACAGCCCTTTACCCGCGGCCTGAGCAGTGTGAAAATTCCGCAAGGTGTCACCACAGTTTATATCGAAGCGCATGACAAGGTGCATGGCTGGACACCGGATCGTTTGAAAGTGGATCTGGGAAAAGCCACTGGAGGGCGTATACGGGTAGAAGCAAAATAGTCAGGTTCGTTATGGAATTTTTCAAGGAAGTACCTAATCCTGGTCTTGACACCAGGCACCTGAAAGAAATACTGCGCATAAAGAACCTGACGCGCCTGTGTGCTTCCATCAACACCGTGATTTCCGAACAGGGCGACGACGGAACGATCTATTGCCTCTGGGGTGAGTTTGATGTCAGGCGCCTTGAACTCCGCTACGGCGTTCGGTTTTCACTGCTCAACTGTCCACATGCACTGGCATGGACGATTACGCTGGACGAACCGCAGCAACACCTCATCCTCCACTGTACAACGGACAAGAAACATCACGAAGAAGATTTCGTCGAATCCATCCACGAGTTTATGACTGACTTGTCAAACGGGCTTGCCAGGTCGCTCAGCGCGCCTTGCTGAGACGATCCAGCCGTAACCGTAACCGCTCGTCAAACAGACGCCGCACACCAAAGTGCAGCGCCGCCAGTGTGCCGAACCCCGCACCGCCTGAAATCAGGAACATGATCAGAATCTGGTATTTCACCGCCTCAACGGGTGGTGTACCGGCGAGTATCTGCCCGGTCATCATACCCGGCAGGCTGACAATCCCGGCAGCGGCCATGGCGTTGATGATAGGAATCAGCCCGGTGCGAAACACCTGCCGGCGAATGTTGGCAATGGCTTCCTGGTGACTGTAACCCAGCATCAGGCGCGCCTCGATCACATCACGCTGTTCACTGGCTGAACTGGTCAGGCGATCCAGCGCAAGCGCAATACCGTTCATGGTGTTGCCAAGCAACATACCCAGTAACGGAATCGAGTACTGCGGCTCATACCAGGGCTGGTTGCCGATGACGATGATGAGTGCAAACAACGCCACAGAGAAAGACGAGATAAACATCGACAGCGCACCGATGCCGTAACCCCACCAGCCGGTAAACCGGCAATGCTGGCGCGCCATGACTTCGCGCCCTGCCACAGCCAGCATGAATACAGACAGCAGTGCAACCCAGAGCAGGTGACTGTTGGCGAACAGCACCTTAAGCACCAGGCCGATCAGTGTGAGTTGAATGGCGGTACGCACAGCGGCAATAGCCAGCTGCCCGGCAATCTCCGGGTAGATGCGCAGGGAACTCAGTGCCAGCGCAACGACAAGCAGTGCAGCCAGTGACAGATCGAACAGACTGAGAGTAATCATGCGGCAGTCGCCAGTTTCAGGCTGCTGTTTTCAAGTATCAACCGGTGCCGGGCGATGCGCTGTATCTGGTCAGCGGCATGAGTCACCCACAGGCATCCGGCTTTTGCTTCTTCTATATATTCGCAGATCAGGGATTCCACCCGTTCGATGCTTTGTGCATCGAGGTTGGCGGTAGGTTCGTCGAGCAGCAGGACGCGCGGCCGGTTCTCCAGTAAGCGCAGCACGGCGAGGCGCTGGCGCTCGCCACTGGACAACCGCTCGACTTTCCAGCCGGTCACTTCGTCAGTAAAGCCCAGGCGCTCAAAAGGCACCCGGGAAGGCTCACGGAAATGCTCGGCCACGGTTACCGCCCACCAGCGGCTCTCGGCCGGCAAAAAACCTGCTTTCCTGCGCCAGGCCTGCGGGTCGATCGCTTCTCTTGCAACGCCATCGAGTGTGACCTTGCCGGTATTCCGGTCGAGGTCTGCGATGGCGCGTAACAGGCGTGTCTTGCCGGAACCGCTGGCGCCGGACAGGCACACTGGCTCCGCATCTTTCAACACAAGGGAAATATCCTGCAATACGGCGCAGGAGAGATGTTCGACAATGAGCAAGGAACTGCCTCGAATCCGTTGGGTAACTGATTGTACCCGTGAAACCGGGCGCTATAAACGGTAAAAAAAAACGGGCGCCGAAGCGCCCGTTTCGTAACGACAGTCTCGTCAGGCAGTCGCTATAGCTGCCCCGAAGACGCTAGATACCGGAGCCGCGGCTGCCGGTAAATTCGGGGTAGGCTTCCATACCGCACTCGGTAAGGTCGACACCCTCGAACTCTTCTTCTTCGCTGACACGGATTCCCATGATCATCTTGATAATGTACCAGGTGATGAAGCTGACGCCGAACACCCAGACAAAGATGGTAATGAGACCCATGAACTGGCCACCGAATGTCGCATCGCTATTGGTCAGCGGTACGGCCATCAGGCCCCACATACCGACCACACCGTGTACGGAGATGGCGCCGACCGGATCATCGATCTTCAGCTTGTCGAGGAACACAATCGAGAACACCACCAGCGCACCACCGACCGCACCGATCAGCGTGGCTTCCAGCGCTGCAGGCGTGGAAGGCTCCGCGGTGATTGCAACCAGACCGGCCAGTGCACCGTTAAGCGCCATGGTCAGATCCGCCTTGCCGAACAGCATGCGTGCCACAATCAGTGCCACGATAACGCCACCGGCAGCCGCCGCATTGGTGTTCAGGAATACCATGGCCACCGAGTTTGCACTGGCAACGTCACCCAGCTTGAGCACTGAACCGCCATTGAAGCCGAACCAGCCCATCCACAGGATGAAGGTACCCAGTGTCGCCAGCGGCAGGTTGGCGCCCGGGATCGGGTGCACTTCACCATTGGGACCGTACTTGCCCTTGCGTGCGCCGAGCAGCAGCACACCGGCAAGCGCAGCAGCCGCACCGGCCAGATGCACAATGCCTGAACCGGCAAAGTCGGAGAAGCCATAGTCATCACCCAGGTTGAACATGCCAAACACGTCCTTGCCGCCCCAGGTCCAGGCGCCTTCCATCGGGTAGATGTAGGCCGTCATGACCACAGCGAACAGGGCGAAGGCCCACAGTTTCATACGCTCGGCAACCGCACCGGACACAATCGACATGGCGGTAGCCACGAACACGACCTGGAAAAAGAAGTCGGATGCATCGGAGTACACGGAATCACCACCAAAACCGGCTTCCTTCGAGGCTGCCAGTGCAGCAGCAACCATGGCGTCCGTATCGGCAGCACCTTCTGTTGCAATGCCCTTAAGGAAAATGCCACCGTCGTACATGATGTCGTAACCGATAACCAGGTAAGCGGTACAGGCAATGGCGAACAGCATCACGTTCTTGGTGAGAATTTCCGTGGTGTTCTTGGCACGCACCAGACCGGCTTCCAGCATCGCGAAGCCTGCGGCCATCCACATTACCAGCGCACCCATTACCAGGAAGTAAAAGGTGTCGATGGCGTATTGCAGTTGAAAAATTTGATCTTCCATCTTTTTATCCTCCCGTTGGGCTACAGTGCTTCAGGACCGGACTCGCCGGTACGAATGCGGACTGCCTGCTCTAACGGATATACAAAGATTTTTCCGTCACCGATTTTGCCCGTGTTGGCCGCTTTGGAAATCGCTTCGATTACCTGATCAGTCAAATCGTCGTTGATTGCAACTTCGAGTTTGACCTTGGGCAGGAAATCCACCACAGATTCCGCGCCGCGGTACAACTCTGTGTGTCCTTTCTGGCGTCCAAATCCCTTTACTTCAGTGACCGTGATGCCCTGTACGCCAATCTCGGACAATGCTTCACGCACATCGTCGAGTTTGAAGGGCTTGATGATTGCAGATACCAGCTTCATCAGAAGGTCTCCCAGGTTAGTGCCCGCCCCTGAGGGCGGACTGAGTTAAATCATCCAAAAGGTGGGCTTGTCTCAGAAATCCTTGGTCCAACCGACGGTGAACAGTGCAGCGCCATTGGTCACGCCGTTGTCACTATCGCCATCAGTCTGGTCGTAGGCAAGGCTGAAGGTACCCAGTTCGCCGACGTCCTTGCTGGCTGTCAGATTCCAGTGGGTATAGGACAGTTCATCAGCCGGAGCCAGCTGGGACGAACCATCATCGTCAAAATCGTAATAGCCAATCAGGGCGCTGAAGCTGATGCCATCGATTTCCATGGGCAGATCTGCACCCAGCGCGAAGTAGAAATCACCTTCGCCATAGGAGGAATCAACATTGCTGTCACGCTTTTCCCAGGGTGTGTAGGAAATCTGTGCCGACAACGTGCCCATGCTCAGGCCGAGAGTCAGTTCAAGGTAATCAAGATCATTCGAGTCGTTCGGGTAGGCGAAATACAGCGCATTGACGTCGTAACCGATGGAACCCATCTCACCCGCAAAACCGGTATACAGGTCAAGCTCTGTACCACCAGCGGCAATATCAGACATCCAGGTACCGGCATAGAAACCGGCACCGGAATCGTAATCAAGTCCACCGGAAACCGCAGCACCATCACTCAATTCAACACCACGGAAAATATATTTGCTGTGCGCGCCAATGTTCGCACTCAGTTCAGCCTGGGCAACACCGGCAGAAGCGAGCAGTGCAGCGGCAACGAGGTTTTTTGCAAATTTCATGTGAGGACTCCTATATCCATCAAATGTTCTTTAAATGATCTATGTAACAATCTTTCGCTCGCCAGTATGGGGAAGACGGCTTTGAGCGTAAGCCAAGCATTTGCAGTTCCTGTGCCAGACTGAAATAAATATATATTACAAACAGTTGGCGTCTATCCTGCATCCAGGATCAGATATTTTCGCACCAAAGCAGCGCCCTGTTTCTGTGCGCCCTGCAATAGCGCACCAAAATAGCGCGCCCGGAAGGTAAATCTGGACGTGGCATACACCCCTGGTTTAAGGTTCGCTCATGCTGGATCCCAAACTACTCGATGACCTGACGCGACGCCTCTCCGGCGTGTTTCCACCCGCGGCCAAAGCGATGCAGGCGGACATGGAAAAAAATCTGCGCGCCGCCGTGCAATCAGCACTGGCGAAACTCGACCTGGTGACGCGTGAAGAATTTGATGTACAGACCAAAGTGCTGGCACGTTCGCGGGCCAAAATCGAACAACTGGAACAGCAGGTCGCTGAACTGGAAGCACAACTGCTGAAGAATAAAACCGATAACACAGGCGCCCCGGACTGAGGCGCACCCTATAAATTAATGATGAATGGCACGGATGCTGTTCGGATGTTCAACCAGGGATGGGGTCATGTCACTTGCCATTGTTTTCAGTCGCGCCCAGCTCGGTGTTGACGCACCATTAGTTACCGTAGAAGTCCACCTGTCCAACGGGCTGCCGGCGTTGTCGATTGTCGGCCTGCCGGAAGCCGCCGTGCGCGAGAGTCGGGAGCGGGTACGCAGCGCACTGTTGCACAGTGGCTTTGAATTTCCCGCGCGTCGCATCACCGTCAACCTTGCCCCGGCTGACCTGCCCAAGCAGGGAGGGCGATATGACCTGGCGATTGCTATTGGCATTCTGGCGTCATCCGCACAGATCCCCGATGACACTCTGGCTGAATACGAATTTGTGGCGGAGCTCGCGCTGGGTGGTGGACTGCGGCCGGTGCGTGGTGTGCTGCCCGGTGCGCTGGCTGGCCGCAAGGCACGGCGCCGGCTGATCTGCGCGCGTGACAACGCCCGGGAAGCGGCGCTGGCCGACCCTGCCCACAGTCTGGTGGCAGATCATCTTGTGGAAATTTGTCAGCACCTGCGCAAACTGGAACCGCTGCAACACCCGGATGACCCGCTTATCCCGCAAGACCTCCCGCCTGAACTGCCCGACCTGATCGATGTGCGCGGTCAGGCCCGGGCACGCCGTGCGCTTGAGATCACCGCGGCTGGCGGGCACAACCTGCTATTAATCGGGCCACCCGGTACCGGCAAAACCCTGCTGGCCAGCCGCCTGCCCGGCCTGCTTCCGCCGTTGAGTGAAAGCGAAGCGCTGGAGTCCGCCGCCGTGCAATCGGTTTGCGGCAAGCCGGTCGATGCCCGGTGCTGGCGCATACGACCCTTTCGCGCTCCCCACCACAATGCTTCGGCGGCAGCGCTGGTGGGCGGCGGGTCCATTCCCCGGCCTGGCGAGATTTCACTGGCGCACAACGGCGTGCTGTTCCTGGATGAGCTGCCAGAGTTTCAGCGCCATGCCCTGGATATGTTGCGCGAACCCATGGAAACCGGCAGTGTGACAGTTTCACGCGCCGCCACCCAGGCGGAGTTTCCGGCACGCTTTCAGTTTATCGCCGCCATGAATCCCTGTCCGTGCGGTTACCTCGGCGACGAGGAACACGACTGCCACTGCTCCTTACAGCAGGTGCAGCGGTATCGCGCCCGGGTATCCGGGCCACTGCTGGATCGCATTGACCTGCATGTGGAAATGCCACGCCTGCCGTGGCGGCAGCTGGAACAGGATATTGGAGAAAACAGCGCCACGGTACGACAGCGCGTCATCCATGCGCGAGGAAAACAGCTCTCACGCGGCCGCCTCAATGCCCGTCTGACACTGGCCGAGCTCGACGAGGTGTGCCAACTGGGTAAAGCTGAAAAGGCTCTGCTCGACAAGGTGGCGACCCGTTTCCGGCTGTCACCCCGTTCGATCCATCGTATCCAGCGGGTGGCGCGCTCTATCGCTGACCTTGACGACAGTATTTCCGTCTCGACCCGTCACCTGCAGGAAGCCTGCGGCTATCGTTGTAACGACGGTACGAACCAGCTGGCGCCTGTTACCGGGGCACGGCGGGACAGACACGAATGCCCCGACATTTCAAGCTGACGCTTTTCCGGGAGACTCGCTACAATGCCGGCATGTGTTGCCCCCCTGCCTGTGTTGTCCTGCGTGCCTGACCTCAATCCCCAGCAAAAAGCCGCCATACGCGAAATCGAAGCACCGCTGCTGGTGCTGGCCGGCGCGGGCAGCGGCAAGACACGCGTCATTACCCACAAGATCGCCCACCTGATCGGTCACTGTGGCGTATCGGCAAAACATATTATTGCCGTGACCTTCACCAACAAGGCCGCGCGCGAAATGCGCGAACGCGTCAACCAGTTACTGACGAAAGACGCCGGCAAGGGTCTGATTGTTTCCACCTTCCATACCCTCGGTATGCGCATCCTGCGCCGCGAGGCCGCGCGTCTCGACTACAAGCCGAACTTTTCTATTTTCGACAGCCAGGACAGCCTGCACCTGATCGATGAACTGATGCGCAAGAACACCGGCGCCTTCGATAACGATGCGCTGCGCAACCGCATCTCCGACTGGAAAAACGACCTGCTGCTGCCGGCGCAGGCGCTGAAGCAGGCGGGTGATGAATTCGAACAGGCGGCCGCCCTGCTCTATGCCGACTACCAGCGCAGTCTGAAGGCCTACAATGCCTTCGACTTCGACGACCTGATCATGCAGCCGGTGCTGGCCCTGCAGGAACACGAGACAGCACGCGAACACTGGCAGGGGCGTGTACGCCACCTGTTGATGGACGAATACCAGGACACCAACACTGCGCAATACCGGCTGGTGCAATTGCTGGTGGGCAAGACCACACCGTTTACCGCAGTGGGCGATGACGACCAGTCCATCTATGCCTGGCGCGGCGCCAACCCGGAAAACCTGCGCCGCCTGCAGGAGGATTTTCCGCGCCTCAAGGTGGTCAAGCTGGAACAGAACTACCGTTCCGCCGGCTGCATCCTGAAATGCGCCAACACACTCATTGCCAGGAACCCGCACGTATTTGAAAAACAACTATGGAGCACGCTCGGTTACGGCACGCCACTGAAGATCCTCGCCTGTCGCGATGCGGATCACGAAGCGGAACGCGTGGTATCGGAAATCCTGCACCACCAGTTCACGCACGGCGCACGCCACAGCGACTACGCCATTCTGTACCGCGGCAATCACCAGTCACGTAATTTTGAAAAGGTGCTGCGCGAACACAGCATCAGTTATCACCTCAGCGGTGGCACGTCGTTTTTTGAATACCGCGAAGTGAAAGACCTGATTGCCGACCTGCGCCTGCTGGTCAACGATGCCGATGACCGGGCTTTCCTGCGCGTGGTCAACACGCCGCGTCGCGAGCTGGGCGCCACCACGCTGGAAAAACTCAGCGGCTTTGCCGCGCAACGCGGCATGAGCCTGCTGGAGGCCTGCTTCGAGGATGAACTCGCCGGGGTGTTGAACAAACGCGCCCTGACACGGCTGCAGGAATTCGCACGCTGGATCGTCGAACTCGGCGATGAAGCGGAACGCGGTGAAGCCATGCCGGTGATCCATCGCCTGCTGCGCGATACCGACTACAACAACTGGCTGTTCGACAACGCCAGGGACCCCAATGAGGGCGAGCGCCGGCTGCAGAACATCAATGAGCTGATCAGCTGGCTGGAACGCATGGGTGACAAGAGTGAAACCGACATGACGCTGGCCGACCGGGTGAACCGTATCGCGCTGCTCGACCGGCTGGATCGCGACGACCAGGGCAATGACAACTGCGTGCGCCTGATGACACTGCACGCCGCCAAGGGGCTGGAGTTCCCGCACGTGTTCATGGTCGGCATGGAAGAGAACCTGCTACCGCACCGAAGCGCCATCGAAGCGGACGACTTCGACGAGGAACGCCGGCTGGCCTATGTCGGCATTACCCGCGCGCAGAAAACCCTGACGCTGACCTATGCGACCAAACGCCGTCGTGCCGGCGAATGGGAAAGCCGCGAACCCAGCCGTTTCCTGTACGAACTGCCGGAAGACGATGTGCAGTGGGACAAGCCCGGCAGCCGCAGGAGTCCGGAAGAGCAGAAGGAACGAGGACAGGCACACCTGGCGCAGTTACGCGGCATGTTGTCCTGAGTTATCTAGAGACCGGTTTCCTTCAGCATATACTCGATGGCGCCTTTCAGCTCATCATCCGAGCAGGCTCCGCAGGTACCCTTCGGCGGCATGGCGTTCAGGCCACTGATGGCTGACGTGAGCAGGCCATCCACACCCCTGGATGCACGCGCACTCCAGGCGGCCTTGTCACCCACTTTAGGTGCACCCGCCACGCCGGTACCATGGCAGGCCATGCAGGAACCACTGTATACATCCTTGCCTGAACGCGGCCCGGCAGCTGCCGCCGGCGCCGCTGCCGTGGCGGATACGGCGCCAACATTGACCTGACCAACCGGTTTGATGTTCTCCAGAATCTTGGCCTGCATACGTTCATTGGGGCCAGACTCACCTTTACTACTCGTCACCGTGTCGGCAACAAAGTAGAAACCAATGGCAATAATTACCAGTACCGAGAATACAACGATGAAACTCTTCGCCAGCCCCTTGTCTTGTCCACTCACATGATTCTCCTGAAATTCAGTTGGTTAAGGTCATTTTTGTGCAGGGGGCGAAGCGAAAATTGCCCCCCACAAGCCAGAAATCCGGGCGGCAAGTATAGCGGCAACAGCCTGTTCTGGGAACAATAACCCCTCCTGCCAGTAAAGTATTCGCCGCTGTCGCCGTTAACCGAAGCGAGGGAACGCTAACGGCGGGCGGACGGCCCCGAGGTTATCGCCATGAATATCGACGCACAGTTCCCGCAGCCCATCACACCTGCGATCAGCCAGCGCCCACCCGACAAACCGGTTGAGCAGACCATTACGCGTCCGGTCGATAATCCCAGGCCTTCCGATGGCATTACCGACAAGCCGCAGCGTGAGGCGACAAAAGCCCGCGATGAAAATCAGAAGGCGCGCAGCGAAACAGCGCCGGAAGCTGCCCGCTCCACAACAGAAACAGAATCACCGACATCACAGGCAAACCGTATTCAGAGTGCCGCAACTGCACCCGCGCCGGTTGGTGACCTGCTTGACGTTATTGCCTGAGGAGGCAGATGATGAAAATTGAAGGCGCCCTTTCACAGGCTGTCACGGGAATTCAGCGCGGCCTGTCCAGCGCACGTGACAATGCGGCAAAAATTGCCAACGCCGACAGTGGCAACCCCGCCGACCTGATCGAACCCATGGTCGGTCTTAAACTCGATTCACTGCAGGTGCAGGCCTCGGTCGAAGTGCTGAAAGCTGTCGATGAAATGATCGGCACCCTGTTCGACAAAAAAGCCTGACACTCCCTCGCATTACCTGTAGCGCCAGCCGCCCGGTTGGCGGTATCATTCGCCCTCGCATTATCCTGCGCCCGTAGCTCAGCTGGATAGAGTACCGCCCTCCGAAGGCGGGGGTCAGAGGTTCGAATCCTCTCGGGCGCGCCATTTCCAGCCGTTTGTTACTGAAACTCCGCTTCCTCGATCTCCAGGTATGCCAGACTGACGTGTTTGCCAATCTGTTCCTCAAAGCCTGACCAGTTCGCATAGTCACTGAGCGCTTCAGCGACTTTTGTTTTCATTTCATAATCGCCCAGACCTTCGTCATAATATTTTTTTACCGTGCGGTAGAGTATTTCCAGGTAGCGCCGGAAGTTTTTCGGCACACTGGCATCGCCCGTCAGACCGTGGCCCGGCACATAGCGCTTGCTAGCGGTTTCCATAATGCGCGTACACGCTGCAATATTGCCCTGGATAATGCCATCATCGATACGCGGCACGCGTTTATTCAGCGCGTTATCACCCAGAAACACAATGGAGCGTTCCGGGATTTCGATCATGACATCCGATGTCGTGTGTGCCTTTCCATAATGGTGCATCCTGAATGTGATGCCACCGTATGTAAATTCATCCCCGTTGCTGACGGCCTTGTTCGGCCCGACAACAATCGTACCTGCTGTTTTGCCTTTGGTCAGTCGATCCATCAGCTCAACCCAGCTTTGCCCCGCACCGGACTCAATCAATGCAATCATGTTCGGGTGGCCGTAAATCGGTACGTCCGGATAGGCGGCACGGATGGCCTGGTTACCCAGCCAGTGATCGCCGTGAATGTGTGAATTGAAAACGGCGATGACCGGTTTCTTCGAGACGTTTGCCATCACACGCAACAGCATTTCACCGGTCTG